>DATCLR010000150.1:0-1674 GCA_036563785.1 Burkholderiales bacterium
TGTCGGCCGCGTACACGAATCCGCGCCCGGCACGCCAGGTGAGCTGGTAGATCTTTCCGGCGAGGAGCGCGATGCCTTCGCCGAAATAGACCGCGGGCAGGCGCCGCTCGCGCAACACCCGGCCGGTCGCGGGCTCGACGATGCGCAGGCGCGAGGCGCCGTAGCCGCCCGTGCCCTCGTAAAAGACGCCGTCCGCGTAAACCAGACCTTGCGTGAACGCGTCCGGGTCGTGCGGCAGCGTTTGCACGATCTCGTACCCGTGAATCGGAACGCCGGCGAGGTCGGCTGCTGCCGCGCTGGGCGTCGCGGCGACGGCGAGCCAGAGCACGGCCACGGCAGCGAAAAAGCGAGTCATGGGATTCGCTTCGGCTCAGCGCGTACGTTCGATCACCGGCGGCTCGATGCCGCGGGCGCGCAGCCAGTCGCGGAGCGCGAGCCCGGTACCCGACGGCCAGACGCGGCACTTCTCGGGCGGGATGCGCCGGTAGTCGACGAGCTCCTCGCTCAGGCGGATCGTGCCCACGGCCGGCACGTGGTAGGCGATGATGATCTGGTTCATGCGCTCGAACGGATACACGCCGATCAGAGCGGCGCGGGTCCCTTCGAGCGCGAGCTCTTCCTTCACTTCGCGCAGCACGCCCTGCTCGGGCGATTCGCCGCGCTCGAGAAAGCCCGTGATGAGTCCGTACCACCTGGGCGGCCAGGCGCGATTGCGCGCGAGCACCACGCAGCCTTCGTGCTCCACGACCGCGGCGACGACGGGCGTGGGGTTGTCGTAGTGCACGAAGCCGCAGTCGGCGGAGCAGGCGCGGCGCAGTTCGCCCTCGATCAGGCGCTCGGCGAGCGGTGCCGTGCAGGCGGGACAGAAGCGGAACTCGGGCATCGGGCGAATGCTATACCACGCCGCCGGTACCGGGCGAGAAAGCGCGTCGGGCCGCCGCAGCTGCGCGGCGCAACGACGGAGGCCGCAGCCGATGACGGGTTGCCGGGTTGTTACACGACGGGCGTGCGCACGGGTTTGCCGGCGAAGTGCAGCCGCAGATTCTCGATCTGCAGCTCCCCCATGGCGGTCCGGGTCTCGACCGTCGCGCTTCCGACGTGCGGCAGGAGCACCACGTTGTCGAGCGTGAAGAACTCGGGCGGCACGTCCGGTTCGTTCACGTACACGTCGAGGCCGGCGCCGGCGATCCGACGCTCCTGCAGGTAGCGCAGCAGCGTGGGCTCGTCGACCACTGAGCCGCGGGCGACGTTGATGAGGTAGCCCTCCGGACCGAGCGCATCGAGCACCGCGGCATTGACGAGGCCGTTCGTTTCGGCGCCGCCCGGCGTAACCACCATGAGCACGTCCGATTCGCGCGCGAGCGCGACCGGGTCCGGATCGTAAGGGTAGGGGACGTCCGTGCGCCGCCGGCGATTGTGGTAGCGGATCTTCATGCCGAAGACTTCCGCGCGGCGCGCGATGGCCGCGCCGATCCGCCCGAGCCCGAGGATGCCGAGCGTCTTGCCGCCCACGGCCGTTGCGAGCGGGAAGGGTCCCTGCGTCGGCCAGTTCCCGGCGCGGAGATAGGCTTCGGCGCGCGGGAAGCGCCGCAGCGTGTTCAGGACGAGCGCCATGGCGGTATCGGCCACGCAGTCGTTCAGCACGTCGGGCGTGTTCGTGACGATGATCCCGCG
>DATCLR010000159.1:0-9286 GCA_036563785.1 Burkholderiales bacterium
GCCGAGTACCGCGCGGCTGCCCGCGAGGCCGGCTGAAGTGGGCGCCCCGGTGCACATCGCGCTCTCGAAGGGGCGCATTCTGGAGGAGAGCCTGCCGCTGCTCGCGCAGGCGGGGCTCGCGCCGCGCGAAGACGCGCTCACGACGCGCAGGCTGATCCTCGAAACCGAGCGTCCGGACGTGCGGCTCGTGATCATACGGGCGCAGGACGTGCCGACGTACGTGCGCTTCGGCGCCGCCGACCTCGGCTTCGCCGGCAAGGACGTGCTGATGGAGCACGACGGCGACGGCCTGTACGAGCTGCTCGATCTCGGCATCGCGCGCTGCCACCTCGCGGTGGCGGAGCCCGCGAGTCTCGCGTCGCAGGACGATCCGCGGGCGTGGGTGCGCGTGCGCGTCGCCACCAAGTATCCGCGCATCACGCAGCGCCATTTCGCCGCCAAGGGAATCCAGACCGACATCATCAAGCTGTACGGCTCGATGGAGCTCGCGCCGCTCGTGGGGCTCTCGGATCGCATCGTCGATCTGGTCGAGACGGGGCAGACGCTCAGGGCGAACGGGCTCGTCGAGGTGGAGCGCATCGCCGACGTCAGCGCACGGCTGATCGCGAACCGCGCCTCGATGAAGATGAAGCGCGCGGCGCTGCAGCCGATCATCGAGCGGCTGCGGCAGGCGGTGCAGTGACCGTGGCAGCGATACGGCTGCTCGACAGCACGGCGCCCGACTTCGCGGCAGCGCTCGCGCGTCTGCTCGATCGCACGGCCGCGCTCGATCCGCAAATCGCCTCGACGGTGGGCGCGATCCTGGCCGACGTACGCGCGCGCGGCGACGCCGCCGTGCTCGAGCACACGCGCCGCCTCGACCGCCACCCGGCCGCCTCGATGGCCGAGCTCGAGATTCCGGCGGCGCGCCTTCGCGCCGCCTACGACGGCCTGCCGGCGAACGTGCGCGCGGCGCTCGATGAGGCGGCCGCGCGCATCCGGCGCTATCACGAGCGCCAGCGCGTCGAGTCGTGGCGCTACGAGGAGGAGGACGGCACGCTCCTCGGGCAGCAGGTGACGGCGCTCGATCGCGTCGGTTTGTACGCGCCGGGCGGCCGCGCGGCCTATCCCTCCTCGGTGCTCATGAACGCGATCCCCGCGAAGGTCGCGGGCGTCGGCGAGCTGATCATGACGTCGCCCGCGCCGGGCGGCGAGCTGAACGAGGCCGTGCTCGCCGCCGCCGCGCTCGCGGGCGTCGACCGCTTCTTCGCGATCGGCGGCGCGCAGGCCGTCGGCGCGCTCGCCTACGGCACCGAGACGGTTCCGCGCGTCGACAAGATCGTCGGCCCCGGGAACGCCTACGTCGCCGAAGCCAAGCGGCAGGTGTACGGCCAGGTCGACATCGACATGATCGCCGGGCCGTCGGAGATCCTCGTCGTGAGCGACGGCAAGACCGACCCCGAGTGGGTGGCGATGGATCTCTTCTCGCAGGCGGAGCACGGGCCGGATTCACAGGCGCTCCTGATCACGTGGGCGGAAGGCTATGCGCGCGCGGTCCAGGCGGCGATCGAGCGGCTGCTGCCGGGGATGGAGCGGCGCGAGATCATCGCGCAATCGCTCGCCGAGCGCGGCGCGCTCATCACCGTGCGCGACGTCGAGGAGGCGATGGCGCTCGCGAACCGCATCGCGCCGGAGCACCTCGAGCTCTCCGTGGAGAATCCGCTCGAGCTCCTTCCGCGCGTGCGCCACGCGGGCGCGGTCTTCCTCGGCCGGCATACGGCGGAGGCGCTCGGCGACTACTGCGCCGGGCCTAATCACGTGCTGCCGACCTCCGGAACGGCGCGCTTCTCGTCGCCGCTCGGGGTCTACGACTTCCAGAAGCGCACGAGCCTGATCCTGTGCCCGCCGGCGGCCGCCGACAGGCTCGGGCGAGTCGCGGCGCGGCTCGCGCGCGCCGAAGGTCTGCCGGCACACGCGCTGTCGGCCGAATATCGCGTGAAGAAGTGACCGCGGGCCGCGCCGTGAGGACGGGAGCGCGTGGCGCGAACGCGACGGCCGCCGCGCGTCCGTTTCCTCCGCGTCCCCGATCGAACTACCATCTGCGTTCGGCCGCCGTTTCGTTGTCCCGATGAGCACCGCCAGAGATCTGATTGCAAGGCTCGTGCGTCCCGAGATTCAGGCGCTCAGCAGCTATCACGTGCCGGATGCGCGCGGGCTGATCAAGCTCGACGCCATGGAGAATCCTTATCCCTGGCCGGAGGAACTCGTGCCCGCGTGGCTCGAGACCCTGCGGCGCGTGGCGCTCAACCGCTATCCGGATCCCGCCGCCGCCGCGCTCAAGGCGCGGCTGCGCATCGCGCTCGCCGTGCCGCCGGAAGCGGGGCTCCTGCTCGGCAACGGCTCCGACGAGCTGATCCAGATGATTCTGCTCGCGCTCGCGCGGCCCGGCGCCACGGTGCTCGCACCGACGCCGACGTTCGTGATGTACCAGCAGCTCGCGGTCGCCGTCGGCATGCGCTTCGTCGGCGTGCCGCTCGCGGCCGACTTCGCGCTCGATCGCGCGGCGTTCCTCGAGGCGATCGAGCGCGAGCAGCCCGCCTGCATCTTCATTTCGTACCCGAACAATCCGACCGGCAACCTGTTCCGGCGCGCCGACATGGACGCGGTGCTCGCGGCGGCGCCGGGGCTCGTGGTGCTCGACGAGGCCTATCACGCCTTCGCGCGGGCCACGTATATGGAGGCGCTGCCGCGCTACCGGCATCTGCTGGTCATGCGCACGCTCTCGAAACAGGGAATGGCGGCGCTGCGCCTCGGGCTGCTCGCCGGCGACCCCGACTGGATCGCGGAGCTCGACAAGCTGCGGCTGCCGTACAACATCAACAGCCTGACCCAGGCGAGTATCGAGTTCGCGCTCGCGCATCAGGAGGCTTTCGAGCGGCAGTGCGAGCGCATCCGCGCCGAGCGCGAAACGCTCTACCAGGCGCTCGCGCGGCTGCCGGGCGTGACGGTGTGGCCGAGCGCCGCGAACTTCCTGCTGTTCCGCACCGAACGCCCCGCCGGGGAGGTGCACGCCCGTCTGCGCGAAGCGGGCATCCTGATCAAGAACCTCGATGCCGCGGGCGGCGCGCTCGCCGGGTGCCTGCGCGTCACCGTCGGCACGCCCGAGGAGAACGCCGCGTTCCTGGCCGCACTCGCGCAGGCCCTGTGATACTATCTTTCCGGCACCCTTGCCGCTCATTGCCGTGTCCGAACGTACCGCCACCGTAGCGCGCGAAACCAAAGAGACCCGGATCACGGTCCGCGTCAACCTGGACGGCCGGGGGTCGGCGGAGCTCGATACCGGACTTCCGTTCCTCGAGCACATGCTCGATCAGGTCGCGCGCCACGGGCTCATCGATCTCGCGATCAGCGCGCACGGCGACCTGCACATAGATGCGCATCACACGGTCGAAGACATCGGGATCACGCTCGGCCAGGCGGTCGCGCAGGCGGTCGGCGACAAGCGCGGTATCCGTCGCTACGGCCACGCGTACGTTCCGCTCGACGAGGCGCTCTCGCGCGTGGTGATCGACTTCTCCGGACGCCCGGGGCTCGAATATCACGTCGAGTTTCCGCGCGCGCGCATCAGCGATTTCGACGTCGACCTGTTCCACGAATTCTTCCAGGGGTTCGTCAACCACGCGCAGGTGACGCTGCATATCGACTGCCTGCGCGGGCGCAACGCCCACCACGTCGCCGAAACCGTGTTCAAGGCCTTCGGCCGGGCGCTGCGCGCCGCGCTTGAGCGCGATCCGCGCGTCGGCGACGCCGTGCCTTCGACCAAGGGAACCCTGTAGGACGGCACGGGGAGCACCGATGGGATCGCGGGTCGCGGCACGGTCGGAGGAAAGGCGTGGTCGGGACCCGTTCGCTCCGGACGATCGTCGACTCCGCGTCCGACGGCATCCGCAATTCCGGCCATGACGACCGTCGCGGTCATCGATTACGGCATGGGCAACCTGCGCTCGGTCTGCAAGGCGATCGAGCGGGTGGCGCCCGAGGCGCGCGTGCGCCTCGCGACCTGCGCAGCCGACATCGAGCGCGCGGATCGCATCGTCTTCCCGGGGCAGGGGGCCATCGGCGGCTGCATCGCGGCGCTCGAGCGCTCCGGGATGGGCGACGCGCTGCGTGCCAGCCTGGACAGCAAGCCCTATCTCGGCATCTGCCTCGGGCTGCAGGCGCTCTACGAGTCGAGCGAAGAGGGCGGCGGCAGCGTCTGTCTGGGACTGCTGCCCGGGCGGGTACGCCGGTTCGACGCGGCCGGCGGCCTCAAGGTGCCGCACATGGGCTGGAACCAGGTGTACCAGACGCGCCCCCACCCGCTCTGGCGGGGGATCGCCCCCGAGACTAGATTCTATTTCGTGCACAGCTACTACGCGGAGACGACGGACGCGGGGCTCGTCGTCGGCGCAACCGAGTATGGCGTGCGGTTTACGTCGGCGGCGGCGCGTGCGAACATCTTTGCCGTCCAGTTCCACCCGGAGAAGAGCCAGCAGGCGGGGCTGAGGCTGCTGGCGAACTTCGTGGCCTGGGACGGTTCGGTTTAGGTGGGCGGCAAGCCGGGCGTCAGGGAGCCAGCAGGGCAGACGCGAAAGAACTAGAAGCGCGGTCCATGTCGTTGCTCATCATTCCGGCGATCGATTTGAAGGACGGCAAGTGCGTGCGGCTGCGGCAGGGTCGCATGGATCAGGCGACGGTGTTCTCCGACGATCCGGTGGCCACCGCGCGGCGCTGGGTGGAAGCCGGCGCGAAACGGCTGCACATCGTCGATCTCAACGGCGCGCTCTCGGGCCAGCCGGTGAACGCCGGGGCGATCGAAGCGATCGTGCGCGCGTTCCCCGAAGTGTCGGTGCAGGTGGGAGGCGGCATCCGCGACGAGGAGACGATCCAGGCCTACCTCGACTGCGGCGTACGCTACGTAATCCTCGGCACCAAAGCGGTCAACGCGCCGCACTTCGTGAGCGACGTCTGCGCCGAGTTCCCCGGACACATCATCGTCGGCCTCGATGCGAAGGACGGCAAAGTCGCGATCGACGGCTGGTCCAAGCTCTCCGGTCACGACGTGATCGACCTAGCCAAGAGGTACCAGAACGAAGGGGTCGAGGCGATCGTCTACACCGACATCGGCCGCGACGGCATGATGACCGGCGTGAACGTCGAGGCGACGACGCGGCTCGCGAGCGCGATCTCGATTCCGGTCATCGCCTCGGGCGGCATCAGCACGCTCGACGATATCCGCAAGCTCTGCGCGATCGCCGACACCGGCGTCGTCGGCGCGATCGTCGGACGCGCGCTCTACGAGGGCACGCTCGACTTCGCGGAAGCGCAGAAGCTCGCCGACGAGCTGAGCTAGACGTTCTCCATCGAGTCCGCCGGGAAACCCGATCGATCCCGATCCTCCCGTCTTTCGCATCTCCCGACGGCTCGATCCCTGCTACCGATTCGATCTCATGGCACTCGCCAAGCGCATCATTCCCTGCCTCGACGTCGACAACGGCCGCGTCGTGAAAGGCGTGCGTTTCGTCGACATCCGCGACGCGGGCGATCCGGTCGAGATCGCGCGCCGGTACGACGAGCAGGGCGCCGACGAGCTCTGCTTCCTCGACATCACGGCGAGCGCCGAAGGGCGCGATACGATCGTGCACGTGGTCGAGCGCGTCGCCGAGCAGGTGTTCATCCCGCTCACGGTCGGCGGCGGCGTGCGCAGCGTCGCGGACGTGCGCCGGCTGCTCAACGCGGGCGCGGACAAGGTGTCGATCAATACCGCGGCGGTGACGCGGCCCGAGCTGGTGCGCGAGGCGGCCGAGCACTTCGGGTCGCAGTGCATCGTGGTCGCTATCGACGCGCGCGCCGCGGGTCCGGGGCGCTGGGAGGTGTACACGCACGGCGGCCGCAAGCCCACCGGGCTCGATGCCGTCGAGTGGGCGCGGCGCATGGCGGCGTACGGCGCGGGCGAGATACTCCTTACGAGCATGGATCGGGACGGCACCCGGGACGGTTTCGACGTGGCGCTGACGCGCGCGGTGGCCGATGCGGTGCCGATCCCGGTGATCGCCTCGGGCGGCGTGGGGAACCTCGATCACCTGGTGCAGGGCGTGCTCCAAGGCCACGCCGATGCCGTGCTCGCGGCGAGCATTTTTCACTTCGGGGAATACACGATCGCACAGGCGAAGCGGCACATGGCCGCTGCGGGGATCGAAGTCAGACTCTGAGTCGTCTGCCGCCGAAGCGCGGGGCGCGCGCTCGGCACGCGTTGTCCTCTTTTCGGGTCTCGCTCCTGCGCTTTAGCCCAGCGCCAGGGCTGTCTGCGCGCAGCCCGCTTCGAGGGCGAGCAGCGCGCGCTTGCGCTCGAGCCCGCCGGCGTAGCCGGTGAGGCGGCCGTCCGCGCCCACGATGCGGTGGCAGGGCACGACGATGCCGAGCGGATTCTGTCCGGTCGCAGCGCCGACCGCGCGCGGGCTGCCGGGACAGCCCGCCCGGCGCGCGAGCTCGCCGTACGAGATCGTCTCGCCGTACTCGACCGTCGCGATCGCATGCCAGACCGCCCGCTGGAACGCGGTTCCGTGCGGTGCACGCGGCGCCGTGAAGCGCACGTGCTCGCCGGCGAAGTAGCGTTGCAGCTCCTCGATCGTCCGCGCGATGGGGTCGATCGCCGCGTGCTCGCGCCAGGCGGGATCGAGACGCGGGAAATACTTCTGCCCGGCGAAGTAAACGCCCACGAGCGCCTCCGCGCTCGCAACGACGAGCATGTTCCCGAGCGGGCTCCGATACCACGCGAAATAGCGCATCTCAACCTCCGTTGTGCGAGTGCCACAGGTGCATCACGGCGTAGGCGCGCCAGGGGCGCCAGGCTTCGGCGGCGGCACGCACGCGCCGCACGCTGCGGGTGCCGAGCGCCCGCATCACGCCGAGGTCGGTCGCCGGGAACGCATCGGGCCACGAGAGCGCGCGCATCGCGATGTACTGCGCGGTCCACTCGCCGACGCCAGGCAGCTCCCGCAGCGCCGCTAGCGTCGATTCCACGTCGGCGCTCGGCGAGGGCTCGAGCCGCCCGTCCGCGACCGCGCACGCGAGCGCCAGCACGGAACGCGCCCGCGCCGTCGGCATGCCGATGGCCGCGATCTCTTCGACGGTCGCGCCGGCAACGCGCTCGGCGTCCGGAAACAGCACGCGGAGCTCCGCGAGCGGGGTCGTGATCGGGCGCCCCAACGCGGCGGCGAAGCGTCCGGCGAGCGTGCGTGCGGCGGCGACGCTCACCTGCTGACCGAGGATCGCGCGGACCGCGATCTCGAAGCCGTCGAAAGCGCCCGGCACGCGCAGCCCCGGCCGCCGCGCCGCGAGCGCGCCGAGCGTGCGCGCCACCTCGTCCGGGTGGCACGCGAGATCCATCAACGTCTTGACGCGCGCGAGCACCGCGGGCACGGCGCCGGCGAGCGAGGCGGCCGCGGTGACGCGCAGCGCCGGCTTGTCGTGCACGCGGCCGACGGCGATCCAGCCGACGTGCTCGCGTCCGCCGGACCACACGCGAACCGTGCGGCGATACACGCCGCCCTCGGTCGCTTCGACGCCGGCGATCGCGCGTGCGCCGAGAAACGCGAGCAGGCCCGCCCAATCGTACGGCGGCCGGAAGCCGAGGTCGAAAACGAGCGTATCCGCCGCGGCACGCGGCCGCGCCTGCCGACGCAGCGCGCGCGGCTCGAGGCGATAACGCGCGCGAAACAGCGCGTTGAAACGCCGTACGCTGCGGAAGCCGCTCGCGTGCGCTATCTCCGTGATCGGCAGCGTCGTGTCCGTGAGCAGGCGCTTTGCGAGCAGCAGGCGCTGCGTCTGCGCGTAAGCGATCGGCGAAACGCCGAACTCCGCGAGGAAGATGCGCCGCAGGTGCCGGCCGGTGATCCCGAGGCGCGCGGCGAGCGCATCGATGCCGGCGCCGTTCAGGCTGCCGTCCTCGATCAGGCTCGCCGCGGCACGCGCGAGCCGCGACGTCGCGTCGATCGTGGAATTGCCGGGCGCGAGCTCCGGGCGGCAGCGCAGGCACGGCCGGAAGCCGGCCGCTTCCGCGGCGGCCGCGCTCGGGAAGAAGCGGCAGTTCTCGTGCTTCGGCACCTTCACGGTGCACACCGGACGGCAGTAGATGCCGGTCGAGGAGACTGCGACGAAAAAGCGGCCGTCGAAGCGCGCATCGCGGGCGCGCAGGGCGCGGTAGCACGTGGCGGGATCGAGCAGCATGGGCGCGATTATGCGCCCGCGGCGCGCGTTTGACTCGCCGTTTTCGGACCTCGGGATTTTCGATGTTACCGGCCGCGGCGGCGCCTCTCCCGAGGCCCGTTCACTCGTGGTTCCAGGCGCCGATCTGCATCATGGTCGTCTGCATGAGCGCGACCGTGCGGTGCTCGTTGCCGGCGAGCGCCGTCACTTCGCCCTGGCAGACCGTGAGCGTGCGCCCGGGCTTGATCACGCGGCCGACGGCAACGAAACGCTCGCCTTGCGCCGGATTCAGCAGATTGACCTTGAACTCGACCGTGAGCACTTCCGCTCCCGCGGGCATGAGCGAGTACGCCGCGTAGCCGCAGGCGCTGTCGACGATGCTCGTGATCGCGCCCGCATGGACGTAGCCGTGCTGCTGCGTGAGCGCGGCGCTGAACGGGAGCTCGATGCGCACCACGCCCGGCTCGACGGCGGTGAGCACGGCGCCGAGCGTGCGCATCAGCGGCTGCGCGTCGAAGCTCGCGCGCACGCGCGCGGCGTAATCCGGGTACGGGGCTCGAACGTCTGCATCGTCGGTCAGGCTGCCGGGTACTCGGCGACCTCGACCAGGTTGCCGTCCGGATCGCGCAGGTAGATAGAGCGCATCTGGCCGAGCGCTCCGCGCCGCAGCACCGGGCCGGTCTCGATCGGAATGCCTTCGGCTTCGAGATGCTCGATCAGCCGTTCGAGCGGCACGGCGGCGATGAGACAGAAGTCGCCCGAGCCGGGCGTCGGGACGCGCGCCTTGGTCGGCGTCTCGGTGTCGGCGTCCTGCAGATTGATCTTGAAGCTTCCGAGCCGAACCGCATACCGCGGCTGGCCCTCCGGCCCGCGGAAGAACTCGCGTTCGAAGCCGAGCGCGCGCTCGTAGAAACGGGTCGCGGTTTCGATGTCGCTCACCGTGAGCACGATATGGTCGATGCGATCGATCAGTCCGGGCACGTCGGGGCTCCAGGCAAGGGGCGAGCCCGAATCGTCGATCATGCGCGCGGCGGCGCGCAAGTCTCTCCCACGACCAGAT
>DATCLR010000163.1:0-10071 GCA_036563785.1 Burkholderiales bacterium
ACGCGACCCGAGCCGTCGCGGGGCGCGATCAGTCCTGCAGCTCGGGGCGGTTGCGGAAGTATTCGAGCGCCTCGGGATTCGCGAGCGCTTCGATGTTCTTGACCGGCCGGCCGTGCACCACGTTGCGCACGGCGAGCTCGACGATCTTGTTGCTCTTGGTACGCGGAATATCGGGAACCTGCACGATCTTGGCCGGCACGTGGCGCGGGGTGGTGTTCTCCCGGATCGTCTGCTTGATCTTCGCGATCAGCGCCTCGTCGAGCGTGAGCCCGTCGCGCAGCCGCACGAACAGCACCACGCGCACGTCGCCGAAGCTTCCGGGCGGCCAGTCCTGCCCGATCACGAGCGATTCCACTACCTCGGGGAGCTTCTCGACCTGACGGTAGATCTCGGCAGTGCCGATCCGTACGCCGCCGGGGTTGAGCACCGCGTCCGAGCGGCCGTAGATGATCATGCCGCCGTGCGGCGTGAGCTCCACGTAGTCGCCGTGGCACCAGACGTTCGGGAACCGCTCGTAGTACGCGGCGCGGTACTTGGAGCCGTCGGGATCGTTCCAGAAGCCGAGCGGCATCGTCGGAAAGGGGCGGGTGCAGACGAGCTCGCCTTTCTCGCCGCGCAGCGGCCGGCCGTCGTCGTCGTAGACGTCCACGGCCATGCCCAGACCGCGGCATTGGATCTCCCCGCGGTAAACGGGGAGCAGGGGGTTGCCGAGCACGAAGCAGGAGATGAGGTCGGTGCCGCCCGAGATCGAGGACAGGCACAGGTCGCGCTTGACGTTCGCGTAGACGTAATCGAAGCCTTCCGGCGACAGAGGACTGCCGGTCGAGAGCATAGTACGGAGGCGCTCGAGCCGGTGCGTCCGCGCCGGCGCGAGGCCGGCCTTCGCGATCGCGTCGATGTACTTCGCCGACGTCCCGAAATGCGTCATGCCTTCGGCGTCGGCATAGTCGAAGAGAATGGCGCCGCCGTCGTCGAGGAACGGCGAGCCGTCGTAGAGGAGCAGGGTCGCGCCCGCGGCGAGACCCGAGGCGAGCCAGTTCCACATCATCCAGCCGCAGGTGGTGAAGTAGAACAGGCGGTCGCCCGGCTTGATGTCGCAATGCAGCCGGTGCTCCTTCGCGTGCTGCAGCAGCACGCCGCCCGCGCCGTGCACGATGCATTTCGGCACGCCGGTGGTCCCGGAGGAGTAGAGAATGTAGAGCGGCTGATCGAACGGGAAGGGCTCGAAATGGATCTCGGTCTCGTGCGCGTACGGGGCGACGAAGTCGGCGTAGGCGATTCCGCCGCGAACGTCGGCGAGATCGAGACGTTCCGAGACGTACGGTACGACGACCGTACGCTCCACCGACGGCAGAAGGCGCGCGATCTCCGCCACCTTCGGCAGGCAGTCCATCGCCTTGCCGCGATAGTAGTAGCCGTCGACGGCGAACAGGATCCTGGGCTCGATCTGCCCGAAGCGGTCGAGCACGCCCTGCACCCCGAAGTCCGGCGAGGACGAGGAGAAGATCGCGCCGAGGCTCGCGGTCGCGAGCATGGCGACGATCGTCTCCGGCATGTTGGGGAGATAGGCCGCGACGCGATCGCCCGGCCGCACGCCCCGGGCGCGGAGCGCCGCGGCGAGCGCGGCGACCTGGCGGTAGAGCTCGGCGTGGGACAGGCGCCGCTTGACGCGGTTCTCGCCCCAGAAGACGAGCGCATCGGTGTCGTCGCGCCGCCGCAGCAGGTTCTCGGCGAAATTGAGCCGTGCGTCCGGGAACCAGCGGGCGCCGGGCATCTTGTCGCCGTCGACGAGCACGCGCTCGCCCCGGTGTGCGGCCTTGATGTCGCAGAAGTCCCAGACCGAGGTCCAGAACGCCTCCGGCTGCTCGATGGACCACCGATAGAGTGCGTCGTAGTCCGTGAACCGGGTACCGTAACGCGCATTCACGCCGCGCATGAAGGCGGTCAGGTTGGCCTGCGCCGCGCGCTCGGGGGAAGGCTGCCAGAGAGGAGTGTCGCTCATAGGAAAAACCAGGCTCGAATCGGAGGCGGCAAATGCAACCGTGTTTCGCTACTTCGAGGCAGCGAACATCTGGAAGATGCTCGAGAAATCGAGATTGCCGGCGCCCGACTGGCTGTGGAGGCTGTAGAGATTGCGTGCGAGCGCGCCGAGCGGCACGCTCGTCCCCGTCGAAAGGGCGTTCTCGACTGCGAGGCCCAGATCCTTCAGCATCAGGTCGACGCCGAATCCGCCGCTGTAGCCCCGCGCGGCGGGAACGTTCGGCATCACGCCGGGGCACGGATTGTAGACTTCCAGCGCCCAGTTGCGCCCCGAGCTCTTGCTCATGATGTCGGAGAGGAGCTTCGGATCGAGGCCGTTCGCCATTCCGAGCCGGATCGCCTCGCACGTCCCGATCATCTGGATGCCGAGCAGCATGTTGTTGCACATCTTGGCCGTCTGGCCGGCTCCACTGTCCCCGGCATGGAAGATGGCCTTGCCCATCTTCTCGAGATAAGGCCGGGCGGCGGCGAGCCCTTCCGCGGAGCCGCCGACCATGAACGTGAGCGTCGCGGCGGCGGCGCCGGCCGTGCCGCCGGAAACCGGCGCATCGAGCATGGTCAGACCGCGTTCCGCGGCGGCCGCGGCCACGCGGCGCGCCACATCGGGAGCGATCGTCGAGCAGTCGATGAGGAGCGTGCCCGGCCGAGCGTGCTTCAGAACGCCGTTCTCGCCCAGGTATACCGACTCCACGTGGCGGCTCGCCGGCAGCATGGTGATGACGACCTTTGCTTTGGCCACGGCCCCGGTGCTTTCGCCCTCGCTCGCTCCGCCGTTGGCCACGAACTTCTCGACCTGTGCCTTCACGAGGTCGTGGCCGCTCACCGAGATGCCTGCCTTGACGAGATTCAGCGCCATCGGCAACCCCATGTTGCCGAGACCGATAAAAGCGACCTCTGCGCTCATCGTTTTCCCCTCCCAGCAAACGTTGGCGGCCGGATCCGGCCGTACTGCTCCGCGGAGTCGGGAAGCGCGGCCCGCCGCGGTGCGGCCGTCGAAACGGCACCGCGGGAGGCCGCGCGAAGGTCCCGAGCACCCTGCGTGATAAAGCTTCCCGTTTTCGCGCGGCCTCTGCGCGGGTCCGCTATTTCAACGAGATGGTGGTGTTCACCCGACCCTGCGTCGCATCGGGCGCGAACCAGCGAGCCGTGACGGTCTTCGTCTGCGTCCAGAACTCGACCGCCTGCTTGCCGTTCGGACCGAGGTCTCCGAGCTTCGAGGCGCGCGAGCCGGTGAAGCTGAAGTAGGCCGCGGGCACGGGGATCGGCACGTTGATGCCGACCTGGCCGACGTCGATCTCGTTCTGGAACTTGCGCGCGACCCAGCCGGACGACGTGAAGATCGACGTGCCGTTGCCGTTCGGGTTCGCGTTGA
Source organism: Burkholderiales bacterium (assembly GCA_036563785.1). Classification (GTDB taxonomy): domain Bacteria; phylum Pseudomonadota; class Gammaproteobacteria; order Acidiferrobacterales; family Sulfurifustaceae; genus JACQFZ01. Next base: position 3,413 of record DATCLR010000163.1, read on the forward strand.
TGAAGGCAATCGCCTGATCGAGCGTATCGGTCGTGACCACCGAGAGCACGGGCCCGAAGATTTCCTGCGTGTAGATGTCCATGTGCGGCTCCACGCCGGCGAAGATGGTGGGGCCCACGAAGTTCCCGTTCGGATAGCCCTCCACCTTGCAGCCGCGCCCGTCGAGCAGGAGCTGCGCACCCTGCCGCACGCCCGATTCGATCAGGCCTTCGACGCGCGCTTTCGCCGCCTGCGAGACGAGCGGACCGAGGTCGGCCGTGCGATCGGTGCCCGGCCCGACCTTGAGCTTGCGCGAGCGCTCGACGATCTCGGGCAGCCACTGCTTCGCCTCGCCGACGAGCACGAGCACCGAGTTCGCCATGCAGCGCTGGCCGGCCGCGCCGAACGCCGAGCCGATGATCGCGTCGATGGCCTGGTCTTTGTGCGCGTCTGGCATGATCACGCAGTGATTCTTCGCGCCCATCATGCACTGCGCGCGCTTGCCGGCTTCCGCGGCCCAGCGGTAGACCTGCGTGCCGACGCGGGTCGAGCCGATGAACGACACCGCCTTGATGTCCGGGTGCTCGCACAGCCGGCGCACGACGTCCGGACCGCCGTGCACGACGTTGAGGACACCCGGAGGCAGGCCCGCCTCGTGCGCGAGTTCGACGAGCATCACGGCCGGTGAAGGATCCTGCTCCGAGGGTTTGAGCACGAAGGTGTTGCCGCACGCGACCGCGACCGGGAACATCCAGCAGGGCAGCATCACCGGGAAGTTGAACGCGGTGATGCCGGCGCCGACGCCGAGCGGCTGCTTGAGCGTGTACACGTCGATACCGGTCGCGGCGTTCTCGGCGATGTCGCCGAGCTGCAGCGTCGCGATGGAGCAGAAATGCTCGACGGCCTCCAGACCCCGGAGCACTTCACCCTCGGCGTCGGGGAGCGTCTTGCCGTGCTCGCGCGTGATGACCTCGGCGAGCCGCGCGGTGTTCTCGCGCAGCAGCTGCTGGAACTTGAGCAGGACGCGCACGCGCTGCGCGATCGGCGTGTTGCGCCAGGTGCGGAATGCATCGGCGGCGACGGCGACGGCGCGGTCGACTTCTTCCATCGTGGCGAACGGCACGCGCGCTACCACTTCCTGGGTCGCCGGATTGACGACGTCGCGCCACTCCTTGCTGGTCGACGTCACCCTCTGGCCGCCGATGTAGAGGGGAACGGCAGGGACGGATACGGACTGGGTCGAGACGGGCTGATTCATACGGTGGGCCTCCGGGTTCGCCGTGTGGGCGTAATATGCAGCGTGACGGCCCCGAGGGAAAGTGGTCTCGTCGGCCGTCAACGGTCGGCGCGCTCGCAGGTCGACGCGGCGGTGCCGGTGCTCGTACGGGCAGCGCGGGTCGTGCTAGACGTGTCGGCGTTCCCGGTGCCTGCGGGCGAGGAGAGCGCGGGCGACTTTGGAGGTGGTTTCGCGTCCGAGGGCGTCGCAGATGAATTCGCCGACGTCGACGAGCGCCTCGAGATCCACGCCGGTCTCGATGCCGAGACCGTGCAAGAGGTAGACCACGTCTTCGGTCGCGACATTGCCGCTCGCGCCGGGGGCGTACGGACAGCCGCCGAGGCCCGCCACGGAGCTGTCGAACGCCGCGACGCCGAGCTCGAGCGAGGCGTAGATGTTGGCGAGCGCCTGACCGTAAGTATCGTGGTAATGCCCGGCCAGCTTCTCGATCGGCACGCGGCGCGCGACCGCCTCGATCATCGCTTTCACCTGGCCGGGCGTGCCGACGCCGATCGTGTCGCCGAGCGAGATCTCGTAGCATCCGAGCGCGTACAGCCGCTCGGCGACGTCCGCCACCCGGGCCGGCGCGATCGGGCCTTCGTACGGGCAGGCGATGACGCACGAGAGGTAGCCGCGCACCCGAATATGGTGCGCGCGCGCCGCCTCGACGACGGGCCGGAAGCGTTCGAGGCTCTCGGCGATCGAACAGTTGATGTTCCGCTGCGAGAACGATTCCGAAGCGGCGCCGAAGACGGCGATCTCCTCGACGCCCGCCGCGAGCGCCGCCTCGAAGCCCTTCATGTTCGGGACCAGCACCGGATAAGCGACGCCGGGCTTGCGCTCGAGGCCGGCGAGCACGTCGGCGTTGTCCGCCATCTGCGGTACCCATCTCGGCGACACGAACGCCGTGGCTTCGACGACGCGCAGGCCCGCGTCGGCAAGACGCTCGATCAGCGCGATCTTGGTCGCGGTCGGAACCGGCGCGGGCTCGTTCTGCAGCCCGTCGCGCGGTCCGACTTCGACGATCTTCACGTGCTTCGGCAGCGCCATCGTGCTATCACCGATTCGCAGTGTACTGCGGCGTCGGGAGCGCGATCCACTCAGTTCTCCAGCTCGATGTCGACGAGCTCCGCGCCCTCGCTCACCTGATCCCCGACCTCGACGTTCACCGCGCGCACCGTGCCCGGCCCGGGCGCGATGATGGTGTGCTCCATCTTCATGGCCTCGAGCACGAGGAGCGGCGCACCGCGCTCGACCTTCGTGCCCGGTGCGACCAGCAGCGCGGTGATCTTGCCGGGCATCGGCGCGCGCAGACCGCCTTCGTGCAGCTCGGTCTCGGCGTCGTGGTGCAGTCGGTCGATGTACTCGAGCAGGAAGCTACGCCCGTCGAGAAAGACATGCCGCGTGCGTTCGATCGCCACCACCGCGCCCTCGACGGTGCGGCCGTCGACGGTCATGCGGACGGCGCCGTGGCGCTCCAGCCGGCCGGACACGGTTACCGCCGCGCCGTCGAGCTGCAGACGGTAGCCGTCGCCCGCCGGGCTCGCGAGCAGCTGCACCTCGCGGTCGCCGGAGCGGTAGACGAGCGGCCGCAGGCCCGGCGCATTGAGCCGCCAGCCGTCGACGGCATGCCACGGCGAGTACGGATCGCCGCTTGCGGCGGCGCGGGCACGAGCGGCTTCGCGGTCCCGAAGGAGCTCGGCGAGCGCGGCAAGGAAATACACCTCGCCCGGCGGGGCTTCCGCCGGCGCGAGCAGGAATTCGCGTTCGCGCTCGATGAGCCCGGTGTCGAGATCGGCAGCCGCGAAAGCGCTGGAGCGCATGAGGCGCGCGAGGAACTCCACGTTGCTCGCGACGCCGACGATGCGGCAGGCGGCGAGCGCCCGGAGCATGTTCCGGCGCGCCCGCTCGCGGGTCTCGCCCCACACGACAAGCTTCGCGATCATCGGGTCGTAGTGCGGCGTGATCACGTCGCCTTCCTCGACGCCGCTGTCGACGCGCACGCGGGCGGATTCCTCCGGCAGAGCGAGATGCAGGAGCCGCCCCGGCGCGGGCAGGAAATCGCGCTCCGGGTTCTCCGCATAGACGCGCGCTTCGATCGCGTGGCCTCGCATCCCGATTTCTTCCTGCGAGAGCGGCAGCGCTTCGCCGGCCGCCACGCGGAGCTGCCATTCGACCAGGTCGAGTCCGGTGATCATTTCCGTCACCGGATGCTCGACCTGCAGGCGCGTGTTCATCTCCATGAAATAGAACGCACCGTCCGGTGCGACGATGAACTCCACGGTACCGGCTCCGACGTAGCCGACGGCGCGGGCCGCGGCGATCGCCGCGTCGCCCATGGCGGCGCGCCGCCCGGACGTCATCCCCGGTGCCGGCGCTTCCTCGACGACCTTCTGATAACGCCGTTGCACCGAGCAGTCGCGCTCGTATAGATGCACGCAGTTGCCGTGCCGATCGGCGAACACCTGGATCTCGATGTGGCGCGGGCGGGTGATGTACTTCTCGACCAGCACGCGATCGTCGCCGAAGCTCGATGCCGCTTCGCGCCGGCACGAGGCCAGCGCCGCGCGGAACTCCGCGGGTGTGGCGACGATGCGCATGCCCTTGCCGCCGCCGCCCGCCGCCGCCTTGATCAAGACCGGATAGCCGATGCGCGCCGCCTGTTCCTCGAGGTAGTCGGCGTCCTGACTGGCGCCGTGATAGCCGGGCACGAGGGGAACGCCCGCATGTTCGAGCAGCGCCTTGGCCGCGCTCTTCGAGCCCATGGCGCGGATGGCGGAGGCGGGCGGACCGATGAACACGAGGCCTGCGCGCTCGCACGCCTCGGCGAAGTCTGCGTTCTCGGCGAGGAATCCGTAGCCGGGATGAACGGCGTTCGCGCCGGCGGCGAGCGCGGTTTCGATCAGGCGCGCGGCGTTGAGATAACTGTCGCGCGCGGGCGCGGGCCCGATCGGAAGCGCTTCGTCTGCGAGCCGCACGTGGCGGGCGCCGGCATCGGCGTCCGAGTAAACGGCGACGGTGCGAATGCCGAGACGGCGGGCGGTCTTGATGATGCGGCAGGCGATCTCGCCGCGGTTCGCGATCAGAATCTTGTCGAACATCGTCTTGTTGTGCTCGATCCGGCGGCCGCGCCGCGGGAGCGGCTGGCCACGCTCCTAGCCGTCCCAGCGCGGCTTGCGCTTCTCGAGGAATGCGCCGATGCCTTCCCTGGCCTCGGCCGTCGCGCGCACGACCGCGATGCGCTGCGCCGTGTCCTCGCGCACGGCGTCGTCGATCGGTCGCGCGGCGACGCGGTCGAGGAGATCCTTCGCCGCGGCCTGCGCGCGCGGTCCGCCGGCGAGGAGCGCTTCGACGAGCCCGGCGATCGCGGCATCGAGCGCCGGCTCCTCGCATACGAGATGCACGAGCCCGAGGCGATGCGCTTCGGCGGCATCGAAGCGCTCGGCCGTGAGGAAGTAGCGCTGCGCCGCGCGCCGCCCGATGGCGGCGACGACGTAAGGGCCGATCACGGCGGGAATGATCCCGAGGCGCACCTCGGTCGTCGCGAAGCTCGCGCGGGTGGAGGCGACCGCGATGTCGCAGGCGGCGGTGAGGCCGACGCCGCCGCCGAGCGCCGCGCCGTGTACCCGCGCGATGGTGGGCTTCGGCAGGCGGTGAAGGGTGTCGAACATCTTCGACAGCGCGCGCGCCTCGCGCCGGTTGTCCTCCGCGCTCGCCTGCGCCGCGCGCTTCATCCAGTTGAGATCGGCGCCGGCGCTGAAGCTCCTGCCGCGACCGGCGAGCACCATGACTCGAACCGCCGGGTCGTTGCCGATGCTCTCGAACGCGGCGGTGAGCTCGCGGATCAGCGTTTCGTCGAAGGCGTTGTGCGTGGCCGGACGGTTCATCCAGACGGTGGCGACGCGGTCGCGGGTTTCGATCTCGAGCGATGTGTACATGGTCCGCTATGGAGAAAGGGGTAGAGGACGCCGGGTCGGCGCGACGTGCATTCGCGCTGCGCCGCGTCCGCTCTCGTGGTGAAGACGCGCAGGCATCACATCCGGAAGACGCCGAAGGTCGTGCGCTCGATGGGCGCGTTGAGCGACGCAGAGATCCCGAGCCCGAGGACCCGGCGGGTCTCGGCGGGATCGATCACGCCGTCGTCCCATAGGCGCGCGGTGGCGTAGTAAGGGTGTCCCTGGGTCTCGTACTGGGCGCGGATCGGGGCCTTGAACGCTTCCTCCTCTTCCGCGCTCCAGTGCTTGCCCGCGGCTTCGAGAGCGTCGCGGCGGATCTGCGCGAGCACGGAAGCCGCCTGCTCGCCGCCCATGACGGAAATCCGCGCGTTCGGCCAGGTCCAGAGGAATCGCGGCTGGTAGGCGCGTCCGCACATGCCGTAGTTGCCGGCCCCGAAGCTGCCGCCGATGATCACGGTGAACTTCGGCACGCGGGCGCAGGCGACCGCGGTGACCATCTTGGCGCCGTGCTTGGCGATGCCTTCCGACTCGTACTTGCGCCCCACCATGAACCCGGTGATGTTCTGAAGGAAGAGCAGGGGTATGCCGCGCTGCGCGCACAGCTCGATGAAATGCGCGCCTTTCAGCGCCGAATCCGAGAACAGGATGCCGTTGTTCGCGACGACGCCGATCGGGTAGCCGTAGACGTGGGCGAAGCCGCAGACGAGCGTCGTGCCGTAGCGCGTCTTGAACTCGTCGAGACGGCTGCCGTCGACGAGCCGGGCGATCACTTCGCGCACGTCGTAGGGCTTGCGCGCGTCCCGCGGAATGACGCCGTAGAGCTCCTGCGGGTCGTACTTCGGCTCCTCGGGCGGCTGCACCGCGAGCGATACCGTCTTCGTGCGGTTCAGCGTCGCGACGATGCGCCGCGCGAGGCTCAGGGCGTGAGCGTCGTTCTCGGCGAGGTGGTCGGCGACGCCCGATATGCGGGTGTGCACGTCGCCTCCGCCGAGCTCCTCGGCGCTCACCACTTCGCCGGTCGCGGCTTTCACCAGCGGCGGGCCGCCGAGGAAGATGGTTCCCTGGTTCTTGACGATCACGGTCTCGTCGGACATCGCCGGCACGTAGGCGCCGCCCGCGGTGCACGAGCCCATGACCACGGCGATCTGCGGAATGCCGAGCGCCGACATGTTCGCCTGGTTGTAAAAGATGCGGCCGAAGTGGTCGCGGTCCGGAAAGACCTCGTCCTGCGCCGGCAGATAGGCTCCGCCCGAATCGACGAGATAAATGCAGGGCAGGTGGTTCTCGCGCGCGATCTCCTGCGCGCGGAGGTGCTTCTTCACCGTCATCGGGTAGTAAGTCCCGCCTTTCACGGTGGCGTCGTTCGCGACGATCACGCATTCCTGGCCCATCACGCGGCCTACGCCGGTGACGATTCCGGCGGCCGGGACTTCGTTGCCGTACATGCC
>DATCLR010000178.1:0-1888 GCA_036563785.1 Burkholderiales bacterium
GGCTACTGGTGCACTACGAGGGACCGCTGCCGGATCTGTTCCGTGAGGGACAGGGCGTCGTCGCGCAGGGTCGACTCGGCGAAGATTCGGTGTTCATCGCGCGCGAGGTGCTGGCGAAGCACGACGAGAACTACATGCCGCCGGAGGTCGCGCAGGCGATCCACGGCGGCTCGTTCACGCCGCCGCGGGAAGCCAAGCGGCCGTGAAGAAGTTCGCCGTGGCGATCGCCGTATTCGCGCTTCTCGGCGCGCTGCTCGCCTACGCCATCGTGCAGATGCAGGCGGGGGAGTATTCGCCGCGCGAGATCCCTTCGCCCCTCATCGGGAAGCCCGTTCCCGCCTTCGCGCTGCCCGCGCTCGCGGATCCCGACCGCATCGTCACGAACAACGACCTCCGGGGCCGACCCTATCTGCTCAACGTCTGGGCCTCGTGGTGCGTGGCGTGCCGCGACGAGCACCCGTACCTGGTGCAGCTCGCGCGCGAGCACCGCGTCCGCATCATCGGTTTGAACTACAAGGACGCGCGCGAGGACGCGCTCGCGTGGCTGAGGCGCTTCGAGGACCCCTACGAGCTCAGCATCGCGGATCGCAGCGGGCGCTTCGGGATCGAGCTCGGAGTCTACGGCGTGCCGGAAACGTTCCTCATCGACCGCGACGGCATCATCCGCTACAAGAAGATCGGCCCGATCGACGCGGAAACCGTCCGCTCGGTGCTCCTCCCCAGGCTCGCGGAGCTGGATGCCGCCGGAACAGCGGCGCGCGGCGCGCCGTAGCCTACTTGGCCCTCGCCGCCTCGGTGCGCGCCGACTCGACCGCGCGCCGCACCTGCGGCTCGATCTCGCTCCCCGGTGGAAGCTGCTCGAGCAGCCGTTCCCACAGCTTCGCGGCATCGGCGTAGCGCCGCTCCTGATACGCGGCGAGACCGAGCCCCCACAGGGCGCTCGGATGCGCCGGCTCGAGCGCCTGCAGCTTCTCGAACATCGCGACCGCCTGGTCGGAGACACGGGGCGAATCGCGCGCAAGCAGGAACGAAGCGTAGCCGGCCACCACGTCGACGTCGCCCGGCGCCTGTTCGTAGGCGCGCGCATAGGCCTGCTCGGCGGCTTCGACGCGTCCCAGCACCGCGTAGGCGCGCCCGAGCTGCGCCCAGCCGTGCGGATCGTTCGGCTGCTCGGCGAGCCGCCGCTCCAGGCGCGCGACCATCTCATGGACCATCGACGGTACCCCGCCCCGCGCAAGCGCCTGAGCCTGCTGGAGCTGCGCGAGCACAGAGCCCTGCGCGCCGAGATAAAGCGCCGCCGACGCGAGCGGCAGCGCGAGCGCGAGCACGATGAGCGTGACGGCCCAGGTTTGTCGTGGTGGGCGGCTCGACGTCGTTACCTTGCCGTCGCCCGCCTCGATCGCCTTCAGCACCTGCGCGAGCTCCGCCTCGAGCCGCCGGCGTTCGTCGGCGGCGACCGCCGCATCGACGTTGCGATCGGCCTCCTCCGCGTCCAGCTCGCGCAGCTGCGCGAGCAGGCGGTCCCGGACCTGAAAGAGGCTTTCCCGCGCCTCGCCGTCCGCCGCCGGGGTGCGGGCGACCGCGCGCGCCAGAAACCAGACGGTGGCGCCGGCGATGAGCGCGCCGAGAACGAGAAGGAGCGTCATTCCGCGGCCTGCCGGCGTGCGGCCGCCACGCGCGCCGCGTCCTCCGGCGACAGCTCGGGAGCGGGCGGCAGCGGCACCCGCTGCCGCCGGCGCAGATAGAGAAACGCCGAGAGCGCGAGCAGCGCGAGGAGCAGCACCGGGCCGACCCAGACGAGGAAACCCGGGCCGGCATAGGGGGGCTTCATGAGCACGAACTCGCCGTAGCGCGCGACGAAGTACTCGACGATCTCCTCGCGCCGCTT
>DATCLR010000189.1:0-14713 GCA_036563785.1 Burkholderiales bacterium
ATCGATAGGCGTATATCGATAGGCGTATAATGTATATTATGTTAAATACTTACCGAACCCAGCACGGCGCACGCGTTTCTCATGGCCTGTAGCCGCGCCCGCTGATTGCCACCCCTATTCGCAAGCTCCCTCCGGCGGGAAAGCTCTCCGCCGATTCGGCGCAGCATCCGTGGGATAAGCGGGCTAGAGAGCGCGTGACTCGCGGCACCGCGCCGCCGCCTGTGGGTTCCGGAACGGTTTCGGCTACGTTGGTGTTGAGGCGTGAAAAGCGCCCGTTGCGCCAAGCGATTTCGCGAGAAGGACGAACCGCAACGGCGGGGTGCGGCCGCTACCGCATCCCGCCGATGCAGAGATACTTGACTTCCAGGTACTCCTCGATGCCGTACTTGGAACCCTCGCGGCCGATGCCCGACTGCTTCATCCCGCCGAAGGGCGCCACCTCGTTCGAGATGAGCCCGGTATTGACGCCGACCATGCCGTATTCCAGCCCCTCGCCCATCCGGAAAATCCGCGCGACGTCGCGGGTGTAGAGATAAGAGGCCAGCCCGTACTCGGTGTCGTTCGCCAAACGCAGCGCCTCGGCTTCGTCGCGGAAACGAATCAGCGGCGCAACGGGGCCGAAAGTCTCTTCCTTCGCCGCCCGCGCGTTCGGCGTCACGTCGACGAGCACCGTCGGCTCGTAGAAGTTGCCGCCGCGCGCGTGGCGCCTGCCGCCGGTCACGACGCGCGCCCCCTTGGCGACCGCGTCGGCAACGTGCTCCTCGACCTTCGCAAGGGCTTGCGCATCGATCAGCGGACCGATCGCGACGCCGCTCTCCGTGCCGCTCCCGACCTTGAGGGCCTTGACCTTTTCCGCCAGCCGCGCGGCGAACGCATCGTAGATGCCTTCCTGTACCAGGATCCGGTTGGCGCAGACGCAGGTCTGGCCGGAGTTGCGGTACTTCGACGCGATCGCCCCGTCCACCGCAGCCTCGAGATCGGCGTCGTCGAACACGATGAACGGCGCGTTCCCGCCGAGCTCGAGCGAAATCTTCTTGACGGTGCCCGCGCACTGGCTCATCAGCAGCCGGCCGACTTCCGTCGATCCGGTGAAGCTCAGCTTTCGCACCGCCGGATTCTCGGTCATCTCCTTGCCGATCACCGCCGGTTCGCCCGTGACCACGTTGAAGACGCCGCGCGGCACGCCGGCGCGGTGCGACAGCTCCGCGAGCGCGAGCGCGCTCAACGGCGTCTGTTCCGCGGGCTTCACGATCGTCACGCAGCCGGCAGCCAGGGCCGGCGCGACCTTGCGCGTGATCATGGCGGCCGGGAAGTTCCACGGGGTGATGGCCACGCAGACGCCCACCGGCTCTTTCATGACGAGCAGGCGCTTGTCGGGCTGCGGCGACGGGATGATGTCGCCGTACACCCGCTTGCCCTCTTCCGCGAACCATTCGAGGAACGATGCGGCATAGGCGATCTCACCGCGCGCCTCCGCGAGCGGCTTGCCCTGCTCGGTGGTGAGCAGCAGCGCCAGATCCTCCTGGTGCGCCAGCATCAGCTCCGCCCAGCGCCGGAGAATCGCGCCCCGTTCCTTCGCCGTGCGGGCGCGCCACGCGGGCCAGGCCCGCTGTGCCGCCTCGATGGCCGCACGGGTCTCCGCGGCGCCGAACGACGGCACCGACCCGACGAGGCTGCCGTCTGCCGGGTTGTGCACCGGCATGCGTTTCCCGTCGGCCGCACCGATCCATTCGCCGTCGATGTAGCACTGCTCTCGCAGCAGATCCGGGTCGCTGAGTTTCATGGGGAACTGCCTCACTTCGTTGGGCTGCACTCTATCCCGACCAAATCGCGGTTGTCCAGATGATTGAATTGCGTTCATAATGCTGAACACGCATGGGCGATGGCGCCGATGGTCCGGCGCCCGGCGAGGTCCCGCATGCAGAATCCCCAACGCTCATTGGGTCGAACGACGGCCCCACCGCGCGGCACCGTGCCCGCCGTTATCCGGGCGGCACGGCTGCTGGACGTGCTGTCGAAGACGCGCGACCCGATATCGCTCGCCGAGCTCACGCGCGCGCTGCGCCTGCCGAAGAGCACGGTGCATGCCTTGTGCACGACGCTCGTTCACACGGGCTTCGTCACGCGCATGGAGAACGGCACCTATCACCTCGGCCCGCACGTCATGGACCTGGCGCACGGCTTCCTCTCGCGCATCGATCTGACGACGGAGTTCAACAGGATCTGGGAATCGCTCGCGGTGCTTCCGGAGGAAACCATCGTGCTGTCGGTGCGCGACGGAATGGACGTCGTGTACATCGCCTGCCGCAACGGCACGCGTCCGCTCGGCATCAGCTTCCGCATCGGCATGCGTCTGCCCGCCTCCTGCACCGCGAGCGGCAAGGCACTGCTGTCGGGCGTGCCGCCGCAGCGGCTGGAGCAGCTCCTTGCCAACGCGGCGTTCCCGGCGCTGACGCGAAAGAGCGTCACGAACAAGGACGCACTGCTCAAGCAGCTCGCGCAGGCGCGCAAGCAAGGTTACGCCGTGGACGATGAAGAGACGCGCGATGGGATGATGTGCTTCGGTGCGCCCGTTTTCGACGGCCGCAGCAGCGAACCGGTCGCCGGCGTGGCCGTGAGTCTGCTCAAGGCCGCGACCACCCGCGACCAGAAGGAGCTGGCGATTGCGGCGGTGAAACAGGTGGCTCAGGCGTTATCGCAAGCCCTTGGCGCGCGACCCACGGGAGCGCCTGCGATAGGCACCACGGATGTCGTTCGGCGAACCGCGACCCGAGCCCTTACGTCAGGGTGATAGCAGAGCTTCGCGTCGAACCAGAGGAAGAGAGGGGATGCAAACAATGACATACCGAGAGGTTCTGCGAACGAAAGGTTTTAGAACGATGTCGATTGGATTTGGGGTAGCAGTCATCGGCGCCGTCTTCGCGGCGGCGGGGCTAATCCCGATTGCTCAGGTATTGACAGTGCTCGGCATCCTAACTGCGTTTGTTGGATTCGTAATGCATGTCTGGTTGTTCTTTTCCGTTCTCAGAAGAAAGCTACGAGACTGATAGCCTCGGTTCATCGAGCAGCCGCTGCCTCAGCCCGCTGGCCCGCCGCGTCGGAGACGCCACGGCTGCCGTGAACGCACTCGCCTCCCCCATGACGTCCACGGCCGTCTTCGCGCGCGTGATGCCGGTGTAGATGAGCTCGCGCGTGACGACGGGATTCGGCTGCACGGGGAGCACGAGCAGCACGCGCTCGAACTCGGAACCCTGGCTCTTGTGCACGGTCATGGCGTATACGGTCTCGTGCAGCGGCAGGCGCGTGGTGGCGAATCGGCGCAGCTGCCCATCCGCGGTGCGGAAGTAGACGGCGAGCCGCTCAGCTTCCGCGGGATCCGGCAGCGCGACGCCGATATCGCCGTTGTAGAGTTTCAGGTTGTAGTCGTTGCGCGTGACGATGATCGGACGCCCCGCGTACCACGGCTCCTTGCCGGGAATCGCGTGCCGGCGCCGCAGCTCCTCCTCGATGAGGCCGTTGAGCCGCTCGGCACCCGCCGGGCCGCGGCGCAGTGCGCTCAGCACCCGGAAGCGGCCGAATGCGTCGAGCACCGCGCCCGGTGCCGCGCCCTGCTTCACCTTGTCGAGATAGTCCGCGTAGCCCTCGACCGCGCGCGCCACCGCCTCGCGCTGCAGCTCCTCGAGGCTTGCCACCGGCACCCAGCGCGCGCTCGAAGTATCGGTGCTCAGCACACTCAAGGCTTCTTCGCCCCGACCGGCGTTGACGGCGTCCGAGGCGCGCTTGATCCCGCTGTCCGCGGCGAAACGGTAGTTGTGCTGCAGGAGCACCACCGCGTCCCGCAGCGGCGACGGCGCGCCGGTGCCCGGGGCCACGTCTTCCTGCGTGATCTCCCGGAGCTTCGCGGCGAAGGTTTCGGAGAATCCGACGCCGCCCGCACACAGATCGCCGAGCACCGCACCGGATTCCACGGATGCGAGCTGGTCCTTGTCGCCGAGCAGGATGAGCCGCGCGCGCGGCGGCAGCGCCTCGATGAGCTTGGTCATGAGCGCGAGATCGACCATCGAGGCCTCGTCCACGACGAGCACGTCGACCGCGAGCGGCCGGTCGCGGTTATGACGAAAGTACGCCGAATCCGGAAGCCCGCCGAGGAGCCGGTGAATGGTCGACGCGTCCTCCGGAATCCGCGTACGGAGCTCGGGCGCGAGCGGTAGCCTCGCCTTCGCTTCGCGGATCGCCTCCTGCATGCGCGCCGCCGCCTTTCCGGTCGGCGCGGTGAGCGCGATGCTCACGTCGGCCGCTCCCGCCTGCTCGACGAGGAGCGCCAGAATCCGGACCATCGTGGTCGTCTTGCCGGTGCCCGGCCCGCCCGAAATGATGCAGAACGGCTTGAGCACCGCCGTGGCTGCGGCCACCTTCTGCCAGTTGGGCGTTTCGCCCTCTCCCGGCGGAAAGAACCGCGCAAGACCCTCGGCCAGCCTGCCTTCGTCGACCGGCGGCACGCTGGCCGCGAGGCGCTCGCGTATCGCGAGCGCGAGGCGGCGCTCGTAATCCCAGTATCGATAGGTGTAGAGCCGCCCCTCCTCGTCGAGTATCAGCGGGCGATAGTCGCCGGGTTTCCCCACTACGGGGCTCGCCCGCAGCGCCGCCAGCCATTCGGCGAGCGGCGGCGCCTCGAGCGCACCGGCCGCGCTGTCCTCGAAGAGCGCCCGGCCTGCTTTCTCCCTGAGATCGAGGCAAACGTCCCCGTTCCCGAGCGCCTGACTCACGAGACAGGCCGCGAGTCCGACCTCCGGCGCGCCGCCGAGGCGAACCATGAGGCGCGCAAAGTGCAGGTCGAGCTCGGTGATCGCCTGCGCGGCCGCGAGGCGCTCAAGCTGCGCGAGCATCGTCTTCCTCCGGACCCCCGCCCCGCAGATAGGCGTCGAGCGCGTCGATCAGCGCCGCCGGCGGGCGATCGTGAAAAACACCGTATTCGCACCCGGCCGCCGGGTCCATGCCGCGCAGGAACAGGTAGTACACGCCGCCCACGTGCCGCTCGTAGCTGTAGCCGGGCAGCCGTGCGCCGAGGTAGCGATGCAGCGCGACGAGGTAGAGCAGGTATTGCAAGTAGTAGCCCGCGTCCGCCATCTCCTGCTCCAGCGCCGGCTGCCGGTAGTGCTCGCGACTTCCGCCGAGCCAGTTCGACTTGTAGTCGGCGATGTAGTAGCGGCCCCCCGCTTCGAACACGAGGTCGATGTATCCCTTGAGGAAGCCGCGCAGGTCGTCGAAGGAGAGTCGCCCGATCGCTTGGCGAATCGCCGGCGACCCGAAGTCGTGAGCGAGGAGCAATCTCTTGAGCTCCGCGGCGTCGAGACGCGTTACCGGGTAATAAAACTCCATCTCGTCGATCCGCTGCTCGAGCGCGACGTTCCGAAGCCGAAGAGCACCACCGCCATCGAGCGGCGTATCGAGCACGGCCCGCACCATGCCGGCAACCGCAGGCACCCAGACGAGCGGAAACCGGTACTCGTTCAGCTTGCGCTCGACCAGTCGTGCGATCTCGGCCTCCCCTGCTCCGGCGAAATCCAGATGCTCGAAGATCGCGTGCAGGCAGCTGCCGGCACGCGTCCCGCGCGGGAATGCGAAGATGCTCCGGTCGTCCGGCGTTTCCTGTGGAGGTACCGTCTCGCGCAGTTGGTCGTGATCGGGCGCTTCCGCCGGTGCCTGCGCCGCGAGCGCCGAGAAGCTGCCGACGCGCCAGTCGGCGGCGACGGTTCCATGAAACCGCCGCGCAGCAAGCGCTGCGCCGTTGCTGCGCCCGGCGACGAAGCGCTCGCTAGACGGTTCCGGCAGCGGCGCGACGCGAATGGCGCCGCGGGCGCGCTCCGCGCAGCGTCTCACGGCGTCCGCGACCTCGGCATCGCCCAGCGCGCCGACCCGCTCCTTCAGCGCGGTTACGGGATCGTCCGTCTGCTCGAGACCATCGCCGAAAAGCAGCCAGGCGAGCGCCGAGGTCTCGAAGCCTCTGATCCTTCCCAAAGGCACGTAGCAGCGGTACTTGGCGCGGGTGAGCGCGACGTAAGCGAGCCGGAGGCTCTCGGCGAACTCCTCGCGGCAGGCCAATTTGAGGCGCGCGTCCCACTGTGCGCTACCGAGATCGAGCACGACGCGGTCCTCGTCTGCCGGATCGTGAAAGCTCAACGCGTTGGCACGGCTCGTCCTCAGGTCGCCGTCCCAGAGGAACGGGCAGAAGACGATCGGATACTCGAGCCCTTTGCTCGCGTGCACGGTGACGATCTTCACCAGATGCGCGTCGCTCTCGAGACGCAGCACGCTCTCTTCGTCCTGCCCGGCATGGCGCCTGCGCTCGGCGAGCCACAGGATGAGCCCTTCCATGCCCCCGCGCTCTTCGACGCTGTGCGCCTGAAGCAGCTCGGCGAGGTGATTGAGGTTGGTGAGGCGCCGCTCGCCGTCCGAGTACCCGAGAAGGCGCGCGGCGACGCCTTCGCGCGCGAGGAGGGCGCGAAACATGCGTATGAATCCGTGATCGCGCCAGAGCAGGTGCAGCTCGTGGAACGTCTCGAGCCGCCGCTGCCACGCCGCCTCGTCGTCCTGAAGCGCCCCGAGGGATGCGCCGTCGCCGCCGAGCATCTCGGTCGCGAGCGCCGCGCGCACGAGCGCTTCCCGGCCCGGCTCCGCCACCGCCATCAGCACCCGCTCGAGCTCGAGCGCTTCGCGCGACTCGAATACGCTCGCCTGGGAATACTCGACGCTCGCGACGCCGACGGCCCTGAGCGCGCGCTTCACTATCTCGGCCTGCCGATGGGTGCGTACGAGCACGGCGATATCGCCCCCTTCGAGCGCGCGATCCGCTCCGATGCGCGCCCCGCCCCCCAGACCGAGGTTGAGCAGCCGCACGATTTCGGTCGCCGTCGCGGCGGCGATGCGCTCGGTCGCCTTCGTCTTCGCCCAGGCTTTCTCGCCGTCGGGCTCCAGCAGCCAGAACCACAAGGCGCCGTCCGGATCGCCTTCGACCGTGAGCGCTTCCCGCTCGCGCTCGGCCGCCATGTGGCGCGGGAAAGGGATCGTTCGAAGCAGGAAAGGCTGCGCAGACCCTTCGTAAAGGGCGTTGATCGCCGCAATCAGCTCGGGGGTCGAGCGCCAGTTCGTGCTCAGCGTGGTGCGGCGCCGAACCGCGTTCTGCGCCTTGAGATAGGCGTATACGTCGGCGCCGCGAAAGCTGTAGATCGCCTGCTTGGGATCGCCGACGAAAAAGACGGGTGCGTCGGTCTCGGCGTACATGTGCGCAAAGATCTCGTACTGAACCGGATCGGTATCCTGGAACTCGTCGATCAGCGCGGCCGCGTAGCGTTCGCGCAGGCGCTCCGCGAGCCGGGCGCCGTCGGGCGCGCACAACGCCTGCCTCAGGTTCGTCAGCAGATCGTCGTACGACTGCACGCGGTCGCGCGCTTTGTGTCGGGCGAGCTCCGTGCGGGCGTACTCGAAGAATCGCACCTTGAGTGCACCGATCGCGGCGCCTGCCTTCGCGACGAACTCCGTGGTCGCGGCCGCCAGCTCCTCGCAGTGCGCGAAGAAAGGGTGCGCCTCGTACGGCCTGCCTTTCGCGCTCTCGGCGACTTTCGAGGCGGTGAAATAGTTCAGCGCCCGGGGAAGCCTGAATCCCGGCTCATCCTGGGCGAAGTGCTCGTCCATCTCGCGCGCACGGCTCGCCATGTAGTCCGCCCGGTACGTAGTCCGCCCCGGATGTCGGGCGAGCGCAGCGAGAATGTCTTCGCGCTCGGCATGCCACGATGCCTTCACCCGGGCGTATGCCGTCCGCAGCCGCTCCCAGGAGCTCTCGAGCCCCTCGGGCTCGTCCGGTCCTTCGACTTTCAGGCCGATCTTCGCGAGGTACGGCGCGACCTGGGCCGCGAGTAATTCCGGCGAAAGTCTCTGATCCACCGCGTAGCGCACGAAGCCGGGCGGCGCACGGTAGAGCTCGCGCCGCCAGAAATCGTCCGCGATGAGCTGAAGCATTTCGCTCTGGTCCGGCAGGATCTCCGTGCGGAACGGCATCGCGCTTTCGAACGCGTGCTCGGCGAGCGCACGCTGGCAGAAGCCGTGAATCGTGTGTATTGCGGCCTCGTCGAACCCCGTCACCGCGCGCGTGAGGCGCTCGATCGCCGGCGCGCGGTCGAATTTCGCGAGACAGGCCGTCGCGAAAGCGTCGCCCGTCTCGTCGCCCCCTTTCACGAACGCCTCGCGGAGCTCGACGAGCCGCGTGCGAATGCGTTCGCGCAGCTCTTCGGTGGCGGCCACCGTGTAGGTGACGACGAGTATCTTTCCGACCGGGAGATCGCGTTCCAGCACCAGCCGGGCGTAGAGCGCCGCGATGGTCCAGGTCTTCCCCGTGCCCGCGCTCGACTCGATCAGGCTGCTGCCCGCGAGCGGGACGCTCAGAACGTCGAACGGTCTCGCGTCAGCGGCCATCGTCTTCCTTCCTGTGGGAGAGCACCGGTCCGAAGATTTCTTCGGCGAGCCGCTCGAACTCGCCGTCCAGCGGATCCTCGCCGCGGAAGACGAGGTCGTAGTACGGATCGTCCTTTTCGGCACGGAAACTGCCGTTGAAAGCGTTCGGCTCCCACTCCTTGCGCGCGGCCTCCATCCGCGGCCCGTTTTCCGCTGCGGCGTACGCATAGGCGCTTCGCGGAAAGAAACGAAGCGGGCGCTGCAGGCCTTCCCAATAGAGCGCCACGAGCCGGTGCAGATGGTCCTTCGCCTCCGCGACCGGCAGAAACTCGATCCTCGCGCCGTGGCTGATCGCCCAGGTCGTCGGCGCCACGCCCTCGGGTCGGGCGAGGTTGAGACACAAGTGGTGAATCCAGGCGTCGAGCAGATCGCCGGCGCGCAGCGTACGAAGCTGGTAGTGAACGCGTCCGGGCGGCCAAAGCTCGCCGAGCGCGCCTTTGAGGCGCATGTCGCCGAGCACGACGTCCACCTCCACCGGGGGGCGCGGCGGACCGCGGCGCAGCTCCTGCAAACGCTTCGTCATGCCGCGAACCGTCGCGAGCTCCTGCTCGACCAGCACCCGCCCGATTTCGCCGATGGGCAGCAGTCCGCCCGCGCGGAGCGCAGGGATCGCCGCTTCGGCGCCCTCGCCGGACAGCTCGGCGTCCAGCAGGTGCTCGCGCACTTCCTGCCTGCCCGCCCAGTCGAGCGCCATCGGCTCCCGCGTGTCGATCAGCCCTTCGCTCTCCTCGAGCACGACCCCCAGGCGTTCGCGGAGGAGGTAGCGTGCGGGATTGCGGAAGAATCGCACCAGGCGCTCGAGCGTCACCGTGCGCCATTCGGGCGCGGGCTCCGGCAGGCGCTCGAGAAACGGCCCGGGATCCCTGCGCTCCGACGCCGCCGCCCCGCTCGCGCGTGCCAGCTCCTCGGAATAGCTGAAGAGCCGCCCGCCGGGCTCGAAGTAGCGCGGACTGAAGGCTTGCAGCGGGTGCCGCGTGACGATCTCTTCGACGACATCCCCCTTGCCGTCCGTCGGCCGGAAGGCCTGGCGCACGTAGTCGAGCAGCTCGCTCACGAGCACCGACGGCGGCAAGGGCGCGTTGTCGCGGATGCTCTGGCCGACGTAGCTCAGGTAGAGAACGTCGCGAGCCGCCAGGAGGGTTTCCAGGAACAGATAGCGGTCGTCGGCGCGCCGCGAGCGGTCGCCGCGCCGGAAGCTCTGCGCGATCAGATCGAAGCTCGGCGGCGTCTGCGTGCGCGGGAAGCTGCCGTCGTTCATGCCGATGAGGCAGACCACCCGAAACGGCAGGCTGCGCATCGGCACCAGGGCGCAGAACGTGACGCCTCCCGTCAGAAAGCGTCCCGCCGCGCGCGGGAACTCGATGCTCTGCTCCAGATGATGCCGGACCAGATCGAGCGTCACGGCGTCGCGCAGATGCGCGATGCCGGCCGCTTCCTCGAGCCCCGCCAGTGCCTGCCGAATTGCCTGCAGCTCTCCCTCCTCCGCTTCGCTCGGCGCGAAGAAGAGCTCGAGCGCGCGCGCGAGCGTTCGCGCCCATTCCGCAAGGGGCTTCGGCGTGCGCAGCTCGTCGCAAAAAGCGAAGAGGCGCGCGGTGAACGCGTGCAACCGTCCGAGCGTCTGCGCGCGGGCGCCCTCGATGTCGTCGCAGGGCAGGATGCCGGCGAACAAGGCGGAGCCCTTCACCGGGAGCGCGTAGCCGAGCATGAGGCGATCGAGGCCGTGCGTCCAGCTGTTCTCCGAGAACGCGGGCAAACCGAGTGCTTCGCGCGTGCTCGCGTCGATGCCCCAGCGGATACGGCTCTCGCGTACCCACTCGCGCACGAGCGGGAGGTCGGCGTCCGTGAATCCGAAGCGCCGCTGCACCGCCTCGGCCTCGAGCAGTGCCAGAACGCTGTTCGCGTCGAAACGGCCTCGCGGCAGCGCGAGGAGCCCGAAGAAGGCCGCGACCACGGCGCTCTCGGCGGGCAGGCGCCGGTCCGCGATGCTGAACGGGATGCTCCGCTCGGGCGGCGCGGTGGCGAAGATCGCCTCGATGTACGGCGCGTAGGCCTCGATGTCGGGCGTCATGACCACGATGTCGCTCGGCCGGACACCGGTTTCCTCGATGAGCGCGAGCAGCTGGTCGTGCAGCACCTCGACCTCGCGCATCGGGCTGTGGCAGACGTGCACCTGAAGGGAGCGGCGCTCGGCGATCGCGACCGGCGGCGCGTAGCGCTGCGGATCGCCGTCCGGGGCGCCCGTGTTTCGCAGATCCAGGATGTCGGACTGGATGCGCTGCAGCAGCGTATCCTCTCCCGGCTCGACATAGAGATCCTCCTCGATCGGGCCGAGCTCGATCACCATGTCGATGAAATCGCGTCCCTGCTGTCCGAGCGACGCGAGCAGCGCGTTGCCGGTCTCGGCGTACACGAGCGCCCCGTCAGCGCCCGCGGCGGCGAGCCGCCGCGCCGACACGATGTCGCCCCAGTACTGGCGACACGGGTTCACGACGTAGAGGTGGACGTCCGCGCGGCGCGCGAGCGCGGCGACGATCGCGAGGTAGCCGGGCGAGAGTGCGGACAGCGCGAACAGCGATACGCGCTGCGGCAGCCGTGCCGCGGGGGCATCGTCGCGCGCGAGCGCGGCGAGCAGCTCTTTCTGCAGCCGCGCCCAGTGCCGCCTGTCGCCTTCGGCAACGAGCTCGCGCCAGAGCCGCGCCTGCCAGTGGTCGTCCTCGCCCTCCTCCCACGCCTCGATCAGCTCCGGGCGGTAGACCAGGTACTGATCGAACACCTGCGCGATGCGCTCGGCGAGCTCGTAGCGCCGCACATCGTCGCCGTCCGCGAGATACGCCTCGATCTGCCGGAACGCGGCATCCCGCGGACGGCTGCCGAGCGCCGCGAAGACCCTCCAGACGAGGAGATCGGGATCGAACGTCGAGCGCGCGGGCACGTCGGGAAGCGCGGCCCGCGCCACGTCCCAGACGAACTCGGCCGGGAAGCGCAGCCGCAGGTTTGCGCTCACGCCGAGCTGTCCTGCGAGCGCGAGCGAAAGCCAGCGGCCGACTCCCGCGTTCGGCACGACGATGACCTCCGGCGCGAGGGGATGCGCGAGCGGCGTCGCGATGATCTCCCCCAGTCGCTCGCTCAGCCGCTCGAGCCGGTTCGATTGATGGACGTAGAGCACCGTCGTGCGCCGAATGCGGTCCTGCGTGCCTGTCGTCGATGGCTTCGCCGAACGACGAACGGTCCGCCGGGCACCGGGACGCTCAGCGCCCCCGCGCGGCGTGTGCGCCTGCCTTGCGCGGCGCGGCGCGTCCGTTGCCGAGTCGGTTCAGGATTCCGCAGTCCTTTGCCTTGCGCGTCCTGCGGCAGAGCCGGCGCAGCTCGATGAGCTGTCGCTCCAGCGTGCGCAGCTCTGCAATGCGCTGCGCGACGTGCCCGATGTGCTCGTCGATGAGCGCGTTCGCATCGCGGCAGTGCCGCTCGGGCGCGTCGCGGAAAGCGAGCAGTCTTCCGATCTCCGCGAGCGTCATGTCGAGCGAGCGGCATTCGCGGATGAACTGCAGGCGCTCGACGTCCGCCTCGCCGTATACCCGGTAGTTGCCCTGCGTGCGCGCTGGCGCGGCGAGCAGCCCTGCGCGCTCGTAGTACCGGATGGTCTCGACCGTGCACCCCGTGCGCTTCGCGAGCTCGCCGATCCGCATCGCTTGACCCTGTAGTTGCTACAGACTGTAAGTATACCGGCGTCGTGATCATCACCGGGAGTCGCCGATGAACAACAGCTTCGCCGTCCGTCGGTGCGCGCCGCCGGAAGCGGGGATCGTATGAGTCAGGTCGAGCGCTCGCTCCTCTTCGGTGCGTTCGTGCTCCATTTCCTCGCCGCCTTCGTGTGGCCCTCCTGGCGGGTCTGGCGCACGACCGGCCGCAATCCGCTCGTACTGCCCCGGGCGGACGACGTGCACGGGTTCGTGGGCCGCTGGTTCAAGTCCGTGCTGGCGCTGCTCTTCGCGTACCTCGTCGTCCAGGCCTTGGTCCCCGGGACCGCGGCGTATCTCGGTGCGGTCGCGTGGCTGGACAGCCGGGCATTTCGCCGCCTCGGCTGGCTCTTGCTCGCTATCTCCACCCTCTGGCTCCTCACTGCCCAGCGGCAGATGGGAAAGTCCTGGCGCATCGGCATCGATGCGCGGGAGACGACCGATCTCGTCACGCACGGTCTGTTTCGTCTCTCGCGCAATCCGATATTCCTCGCGATGCGGGCGAACCTGGCGGCGCTGGTGCTGCTGCAGCCGAACGCCGTCACGCTCGCCCTCGCTACGGCGGGCGAGATCCTGATGCAGGTGCAGGTGAGGCTCGAGGAGGCGCACCTCGCCGCGCGCCACGGAAACCGGTATGCGGAGTATCTGGCGCGGGTCAGACGCTGGCTGTAGCGCGGGACCGGACGATCGGCCCGCCGACCGGACACCGCCGCCGCGAAGCGGTAGCGATTCAGCCGACGCTCTGTACCCTCGGCATGCGCAGCCAGTTCTCGAGCTCGTCGGCGGGGAGCGGCGCGCAGAACAGCAGCCCCTGCGCCAGCGTGCAGCCGTGCTGCTGGAGGAAGACGCGCTGCTGCTCGGTCTCGACGCCTTCACCGACGACGTTGAGCTTGAGGCTGCGCGCCATGGCGATGATGGCGGTGACGATGGCGCCGCTGTCCGGCGTCGCGGGAATGTCGGCGACGAAGGAGCGATCGATCTTCAGCGTGTCGATGGGGAAGCTGCGGAGATAGCTCAGCGACGAGTACCCGGTGCCGAAATCGTCGATCGAAAGCTGCACCCCCATCGCCTTCAGCACCTCGAGCATGCGGCGCGTATCGAGCGCGTCCTGCATGATCATGCTCTCCGTCAGCTCGAGCTCGAGGTGGCGCGGGTCGAGCCGCGCATCGGCCAGCGCCGAACGCACGACGTCGAGCAGCCCGCGGTCGCGGAACTGCCGGCTCGAGAGGTTCACGGCGACGCGCGTGAGCGGCAACCCCGCGTCCAGCCACGCCCGCGCCTGCATGCATGCCTCGCGCAGCACCCACTCGCCGATCGGAATGATCAAGCCGCTCTCCTCGGCGATCGGGATGAAGCGCTCCGGCGGTATCGGTCCGAGGTCCGGATCGGTCCAGCGCAGCAGCGCTTCCGCCGCGACGGGCCGGCGGCCGTGCGTCGTCACCTGCGGCTGGTAGTAAAGCGTCAGGTGCCCGAGCTCGAGCGCCCGCCGCAGCTTCACCTCGAGCGAGAGCCGGTTGTACATCGCGGCGTTGCTCGCGCGGTCGTAGAAGAAGTAGCTGTCGCGCCCCGCTTCCTTCGCCTGGTACATGGCGGCGTCGGCGTTCTTGAGCAGCGCCTGGGCGTCTTCGCCGTCCTGCGGGTAGACGCTGATGCCGAGGCTCGCCGTCACCGCGATCTCGTGCTGATCGAGCCGGATCGGCTCCGAGACGGCGGCGAGCAGGCGCGTCGCGACGCGCGTGATTTCCTCGGGGCTCTCGACGTCCTGCAGCGTGACGATGAACTCGTCGCCGCCGAGGCGCGCCACCACGTCCTCGATCTCGGACGTGCTGGTGCGTGCCTTGCGCACCGAACCGACCAGGCGCGCCGCCACGGCCTGCAGCAGCCGGTCGCCGAGCGCGTGGCCGAGCGTATCGTTGATGCGCTTGAAGTGGTCGAGGTCCAGGAACAGCAGCGCCACCTTGCGCCGGTGGCGCGCCGCGTGGGCGAGCGCCGCCCGCAGGTGCTCCTGGAACGACTGCCGGTTCGGCAGGTTCGTGAGGTTGTCGTAGTACGCGAGGTAGCGGATCCGCTGCTCGGCGCGCCGCCGCTCCGTGATATCGCGCACGACGCCGACGTAGACCGCGTTCTGTTCGCCCGCCGCGCGCATCGTGGACACGCCCAGGCTCACGACCATGGGCGTGCCGTCGCTGCGCACGAATTCGATCTCGCGGTTCTGTATGGGCATTCCGGCCTCGATCGAGGCGATCTCCTCCGGAGACAGCAGCCGCATCAGGGACCGCGGGACGGTCTTGCCGACGAACTCCTCGCGCGTGACGCCGAGCATGTTGAGGAGGGTGTTGTTGGCGACGCGCACCACGCCGTCCTTGTCGAGCACGATCAGCCCGTCGTTCATGTTCTCGATGATGTGCTGCGCGGCGAACGCCGGCGTGATGTCGAGCAGACGGTAGCGAGCGGTCACGTAGGTCGTG
>DATCLR010000196.1:0-2392 GCA_036563785.1 Burkholderiales bacterium
TTCGAGTTGTCAATGCATCCGGCTCGGGCAGCCGGATGCCTCGTCGTCGTTCCTCGACGTGCCGTTGCTCCGTGTTGTTGTCGGGTCGTGGAAAAGAGCGATCCGCCCATGGGCCGAGAGCGGGAAAACGGGCGGTACGTCCTGCAACGCACGTGCTCGTGTCGTTCGATGGACGCTCCTTTGGACTCGAACCATGTTGGAGAAGCGCGCGCGAGTCAATTACCGATGGACGGACGCGCCGATTACCGCAACGCGAGTGGCGTCATGCGCGCAGCGCAACGCCGAGCGGGTCCGCGCAAAGCGCGCCCGCTGCATAGAGCCGAGGGCGCCGATGCAGAGACCGTCGCTTCGGCGACCGTCGAGGGAAAGGACGGTCCGAACGCCTGGGCTGCCGTCGAGAGAACCCGGTGAGGCGCGTGAGCCGGATCAAACGCTCCGGCTTTCCCGATACACCTTCGCCGGCGCCGGCAGACGGATCGCGACGAGGAAGCAGCCGAGCGACGCCATGGCGAATCCCGCGAGCGCCGCGATCGCGCCCGTCATCGGCACCCCGATGCTGAGCGCGCCCGCGAACAGCGCCGGGGCGATCGCCGTCGAGAAGAACGCGAAGCGCGCGAGCCCGCCGAGCAGGCTCCCCTGCCGTTCGCGGCCGAACAGCTCCGCGGGCACGGTGCCGCGCACGATGGTGAGCACGCCGTTCGCCGAACCGTACGCGGCGGCGAAAAGGCAGCCGAGAAGAATCGCGTCGTTCATCGCGGTGAGGAGGAGCAGCGCGAGCGACATGACCGAGAGCGCGACGATCCCGACCCGCGTCGCGGGGATGCGCCCCGCGAACGTGAGCTCGACGATCCGGCCCGCGACCTGCATCGGTCCGACCAGCGCCGCGATCCACACCGCCTGCTCCATGGTGAAGCCGCGGCTCACGAGCGCCGTGATCAGGAACGCGGCCATGGCGCCGAGAATGAACGTGGCGAGCGCGAAGCTCGCCGCGAGCCAGTAATAGCGCCGATCCGGAACGAAGGGCGGCGGATCGGAAGCGGCCGCGCCCGGCGAGCGCCCGCCTCGGAACGACGGCAGCAGCGCGAGGTAAATCGGCAGGCACACGAGGAGGTGCAGCGCCGCGAACGTGAGGAATGCCTCGCGCCAGCCCCACCGTTCGGCGAGCAGGTTCGAGAGCGGCCAGAACACCGTGCTCGCGAAGCCGCCGAAGAGCGTGAGCCCGCTCACGGCGCGGCGATAGACGTGCGGCACGATCTGATGCAGCGAGGCGAAGGCGGGGTCGTAGAGGCTGGCGGCCATGGCGCAGCCGGCGAGAAGCCAGCCGGCCACGTAGCCGATCGGGCCCGTCGCGAGCCCGAGGATCACGAAGCCCGCGGCGGCCACGACCGAGCCGCCCGCCATGACGCGGCGGCCGCCGTAGCGGTCGATCCAGCGCCCGGCGTACGGCGCGACGGCGCCCGAAGTGAGGAGTCCCAGCGTGAACGCGCCGAAGGTGAGCAGATCGCTGAAGCCGAGCTCGGCGCGGATGGGCTTCGCGAGCACCGCGAGGCTGTAGAAGAGCGTGCCCCAGGAGATGATCTGGCCGATCCCGAGCGCCGGGATGAGCCAGAGGAGCTTGCGCAGATCGGCCGGCGCTGCGGACGGCAAGGATTCGGGATCGGCCGGCACGGTGTCTCGTTCGGGTGATGCCGATTCGATCTTAGCGCTTTTCGCGCTTCCCGGCGCGGCCGATCGCCGCGCCGGAAGACATTCGGCAAACGGTCTTGCGTTCGGAAGCCGTCGAAGCGTGCGCGATCCACGCCCGTGCGGAGAAAGCGGCTCGAATCCGGTTGGCTAGGCGCGCGCCGCTTCCGGCGGGGCGGCGCAGGACTCGAGGCAACGGACGCCGTCGGGCGCGAGCAGGAAGAAGTCGAGCGTCTGGATTCCGGGGTAGAAGAGCTTCCTGTGCAGCCGCGCCCGCGTCTGCGGATCGTCCGCTTCGGCCGGCGTAAGGAATACCGCGCCGTGCAGCCGGCCGTCCTTCTCGTAGAGGAACGGATTGCTCCGCAGGAATGCGCGTGCGGCGACGGAGCGCGGCTCGAAGCAAAGCACGTACAGCCGGTCGTTCGGCGTGGTGAGCCGCAGTCCCCATTTCTTCTTGTATTGGAGTACGCCGTCGTTCAGGAACGGTCGCGACATGCCCATGTCGATGATCGGATAGCCGAGGCTCCAGGCGTACTGGCAGGCGAAGCGGTAAACCGCGGCGAGCGCGCCCGCCTTGACGTGCGCGGGCTCGCCGTCGAGCACGCCGAGCGCCCAGGCGTGCGCGTGGGTGGGATGGCGGATCAGCATGAGTCCGGCGACGTCGATGCCGTTGCGGTGTATCAGCATGAGCTCGGCGTGCGGCTGCTGC
>DATCLR010000205.1:0-4300 GCA_036563785.1 Burkholderiales bacterium
GCATAGTCCTGGAACACCATGCCGACGCGTCGCTGCTCGGGCGGCACGAGGAGCCCCGGGCGGCTGACGACCTGGCCGTCGAGACGGATGGTGCCGCCGCAAAGCGGCTCGAAGCCGGCGATGCAGCGCAGGACCGTGGTCTTGCCGCAGCCGGACGCGCCGAGCAGGCAGGCGATGATGCCGCGGCGGATCGAGAACGACACGCCGTGCAGCACTTCGACGTCGCCGTAGCGCTGGGCAATCGAATCGAGCTCGAGCAGCGCGGGCGATGCCGGGGAATTCATGCCGGGATTATATCGGCCGTCCATTGCGGCTCGGCTCCTTCGCTTCGGAGGACGCTCGCCCGCAGGCGCAACGGCGCGCGCGGTTTGCGTCCGGATCGTGCGGAAACCAGCGCGCAGGCGCGAGGAAGCCCTCTCCGCACGCTAGAATCGGGCTGACCGGCACACGCCGGCAGACCGGATGAGCACCCTCTCTGCAACGACTCCCAAGACGTCGCGACCGTCTGCGTTCCGCGGGCTCGGTGTCCTCGGCGCGGCCGCGATCGTGCTCGCCGTGCTCATTTCCGTGCCGATCGCGGCCGTGCTCTCGAACGTGTTCGCGCACGGCGGCGAGACCTGGAAGCACCTCGTCGACACGGTGCTTCCCGGCTACATCGTCGACACCGCCGCGCTGGTGCTCGGCGTCGCCTACGGCGTGATCTCGATCGGCGTGCTGTCGGCGTGGCTCGTCACGGCGTACGACTTTCCCGGCCGCCGCGTGCTCGAGTGGGCGTTGTTCCTGCCGCTCGCGATGCCGGCCTACGTCATGGCCTACGCCTACACCGACTGGCTCCAGTTCACCGGCCCGGTGCAGACGCTGCTCCGCGAGCTGACCGGCTGGCGCGCTCGCGAGTACTGGTTCCCGGAGATCCGCTCGCTCGGCGGCGCGATGGTGGTGCTCTCGCTCGCGCTCTATCCCTACGTATACCTGCTCGCGCGCGCGGCCTTCCTCGACCAGTCGCGCGCGACCGCCGAATCCGCCCGGCTGCTCGGGTACGGCCCCTGGGGAACGTTCTTCAAGGTGGCGCTGCCGCTCGCGCGCCCCGGGGTTGCGGCAGGCACCGCGCTCGCGCTGATGGAGGCCCTCGCGGACTTCGGGACCGTGTCGTACTTCGCCGTGCAGACCTTCACCGCGGGCATCTATCGCGCCTGGCTCTCGATGGGCGACGCCGTCGCGGCGGGCCAGCTCGCGAGCTGTCTTCTCGGCTTCGTCGCCCTGGTGCTGCTCGCCGAGCGCGTCTCGCGCGGCCATGCGCGCTACCACAACGCGAGCGCGCGCCGCCGGGCCCCGGCGCAGCGGCTGCGCGGCCCGGCGGCGGCTGCCGCCTTCGTCGCCTGCTTCCTGCCGCTTTTCTTCGGCTTCCTGCTGCCGGTGGCGATCCTGGGCAAGCTCGCCTGGGAGGAGGAGGCGCAGCTCTTCCGCCCGCGTCTCGTGATGCTGGTCGGCAACACCTTCACGCTTGCCGGCATCACCGCGCTGGTGGCGATCGTCGCCGCTACGGTCATGGCGTACGCCGGGCGAGTCGTGCGCAGCCCCGTCGTGGCCGTGGCCAACCGCATCGCCTCGCTGGGCTACGCCATTCCGGGCGCGGTGATCGCCGTCGGGATCCTCGTGCCGCTCGGCAAGCTCGACAACGCGCTCGCCGCCTGGCTGGAGGCGCAGTTCGGGATCCGCACGGGGCTGATTTTCACCGGCACGATCGTCGCGCTCGTCTATGCCTACGTGGTGCGCTTTCTCGCGATCGCGTTCCAGTCGGTCGATGCCGGGCTCGCGCGCATCACGCCGTCGATGGACGACGCGGCCCGCAGTCTCGGCGCGGGGCCTGCGGCGACGCTCGCGCGCGTGCACGCGCCGATGCTCTGGAGCAGCCTGCTCGTCGCAGGGCTCCTCGTGTTCGTGGACGTCATGAAGGAGCTGCCCGTCACCTTCGCGATGCGGCCGTTCAACTTCGACACGCTGGCGGTGGAGGTCTACAACCTCGCGAAGGACGAGCGGCTGAGCGAGGCCGCGGCGCCCTCGCTCGTGATCGTGGCGATCGGGCTCGTGCCGCTCATCGTGCTGTCGCGGCAGATGAGCCGGGGCGAGCGGCAGCGGCGCAGCCGCGAGGACCGCGCCGCGCCGTGACGGGGAATGGCGGCTACTTGTAGCCGACGCGATCGGCGATGCGCTGCGCGATCGCCTGGTTCTCGCCCAGGCGGGCGACGTTGATCGTGTCGAGCTTGAACTCGCCGAGCGACTCGAGCTCGGGGTTGTCGAGCTTGACGCTCGGCACCGTCGGCCACTCGTTGTTGCCGTTGGCGAAGTAGGTCTGCGCTTCGTCACTCGCGAGATACTCGAGGAAGAGACGCGCGGCCTCCTTGTGCGGCGCATGCTTGAGCATGCCGCCGCCGGAGATGTTCATGTGCGTGCCGCGGTTGCCCTGGTTGGGGAAGACGATGGCGAGCCGCTCCGCGACCTTCCTGTCGTCGGGCTTCTTCGAGCGCATCAGGCGCACGTAGTAGTACTGGTTGGAGATCGCGATGGCGCATTCGCCGGCGGCGGCCGCGCGGAGCTGGTCGGTGTCGCCGCCCTTCGGGTCGCGCGCCAGGTTGTTCTTCACGCCCCGCAGCCAGGCTTCGGCCTTTTCCTCGCCGAGATGCGCCACCATGCTCGCGATGAGCGAGAGCATGTAGGGATGCGAGCTCGAGCGCGTGCAGATCTTGCCCTTCCACTTCGGATCGGCCAGGTCCTCGTAGTCGCGGATCTCGCCCGGCTTCACCTCGGCCTTGTTGTAGGCGATGACGCGCGCGCGCGCCGAGAAGCCGAACCAGCGGTTGTCGGGGCTGCGGAATGCGGCCGGGATGCGCTTCTCCAGCACCTCGGACTTCACCGGCGCGAAGATGCCGGCCTGGTCGGCGCGCCAGATGCGCCCGATGTCGACGGTGATGAAGACGTCGGCGGGGCTGTTCGCGCCCTCGTTCTTGATCCGCTCGAAGAGCGCGTCCTCGCCGCCCTCGATGCGGTTGACCCGGATTCCCGTGCGCTTGGTGAAGTTGGTGTAGAGGGCTTCGTCGGTCTGGTAGTGGCGCGCGGTGTAGAGGTTGAGGACCTTCTCCTGCGCGCTCGCGAAACCGGTGAAGGCGAGCAGGGCCACGGCCGCAGCGAGGCAGCGGCCCAGGCTATGGGAACGGGCGGTGTGCATCGGGTCGGCTCCTATTCACGGATCGCGCGCAGAATAGTACGAATGAGAACGATTCGCAATATGTTCGCGGCACAAGAGGGACTGGAGCCAGGCAGGCGGGAGGCGGACTACCGTATGGTGATTCGGCGATGCCCGGCGTCGATTCGGCCAGTGGTGCAGCCTGAGAGTCCGCTATTCCCGCCGCGGCAGGATGGTCTTGCCGGGCCAGACGGATGCCGGTGGCGTGGGGCGGGTGCGGCCGGGACGCAGGCGCGCAACGCAGCCGGACGGACAGCCGGCACGCGTTGCGGGCAGGACAGGATCGCTCAGAGATCGAAGCGGCGGGCGCCGTTGTACCGGGACGCCCAGTAGGGCTCGGTCATGTCCACGACGTTGACCGTCTTGCCCTGCGCGGGCGCGTGCACGAACCGTTTGTCGCCAAGGTAGATGCCGACGTGCGAGAACGGGCGCCGCATCGTGTTGAAGAAGACGAGATCTCCGGGACGCAGATCCTCGATGTCGACTGGTGTCCCGAGCTTCGCCATCGAATACGAATCGCGCGGCAGCACGAGCCCGGCGATCTGCCGGTACACGTGGGCCACGAGCCCGCTGCAGTCGAATCCGGTCTGCGGGGACGAGCCGCCCCACCGGTAACGGATGCCCACGAGCGAGAGCGCGTAGAACATGATGTCGCGCGCGCGCTCCATGTAGGCGCTTGCGTGCGATGGCGTCGAATGAGCTTCGGGCAGCGCCATGTCATCGGCTGCCGCGTGCGGCACGCTCGTGACCATCCCCAGAGCGAGCGCCACTGTCGCTGTGATTTTTCTCATGGCCGGCGTATGGTAAGCGAACACTTTCGCGCCTGTAAACGGCGCAGCCGCGCCAAACTTTCGCCACGATTTCGCCGCTTTCCCCTAAGTTGTTGAAGTTCGGCGTCAATCTTCCGGCGTGGTATGCCGTCGGAATGACTCCGCGCGCGGTTCGCGAGCCGACTGCGGGGCGAAGCGGGCGATACCGCCATGTGCGAATTGCGCGAATCGGGCTGACCCGTCTAGCCCCGGAAACGACGGGCGCGCGAATCCTTGGGTCCGCGATGCG
>DATCLR010000207.1:0-2437 GCA_036563785.1 Burkholderiales bacterium
CCTTCCGGGCGCCGCTCAGGTGAAGCGGCCGCATACCTTCCTTGATCGCGAGCTCCCGCAGCGCCCGGACATCGGCGCCCGGCGAGATCAGCGCCCGCAATGCCGGCGTCAGCACGAGCGTTTCGTAGATGCCGATCCGTCCGAGGTAGCCCGTGTGCCGGCACTCTAGGCAGCCCCGCGGTCCCTGCAGCGTCGTCGGCGGCGCCACCTTGTATGGATGCACGAGCGCCCGCCAGGCGGCCGTGTCCACCGGTGCCGGCTGCTTGCAATGGGGACAGAGCGTGCGGACCAGGCGCTGCGCCACCACCCCGAGCACCGTGGCGTTGAGCAGGTAGGAGGGGACACCGAGCTCGAGCAGGCGCGTGATCGCAGAGGGCGCGTCGTTCGTGTGCAGCGTGGAGAGCACGAGGTGGCCGGTCAGCGCCGCCTGCACCGCGATCTCGGCGGTTTCGCGGTCGCGGATCTCGCCGATCATGATGATGTCCGGATCCTGCCGCAGCAGCGCGCGCACCCCGTTCGAGAACCCGAGGCCGATCTGCGGCTGCACCTGCATCTGGTTGAAGCTCGGATCGACGAGCTCGATCGGGTCCTCGATGGTGCACACGTTGACGTCCGAGGTCGCGAGTCGCTTGAGCGTCGAGTAGAGCGTGGTGGTCTTGCCGGAGCCCGTCGGCCCGGTCACGAGCACGATACCGTGCGGCTGCGCGACCATCGCGTCCCAGCGCCGGATGTCCTCCTCGCCGAGGCCAAGCTCGGAGAAGCTCTTCACGAGCACCGACGGATCGAAGATGCGCAGCACCATCTTCTCGCCGAGCGCCGTGGGGATGGTCGACAGCCGCAGCTCGACTTCCTCGCCGTCGGGCGTGCGCGTCTTCAGGCGGCCGTCGAGCGGCCGCCGCTTCTCCGCCACGTCCATGCGGCCCAGCGTCTTCAGCCGGCTCACGATTGCGGCCATGACCGGTATCGGCACGTGCCAGGCGAGGTGCAGAACGCCGTCGATCCGCAGCCGCACCTCCGCACGGTCGCGCCGCGGCTCGAGGTGAATGTCGCTCGCGCGGCTCTCGAAAGCGTACTGCAGCAGCCAGTCGACGATGCTCACAATGTGGTGGTCGTTGGCGTCGAGCTCGCCGCGTCGGCCGAGCTCGACGAGCTGCTCCAGGTTCCCCACGTGACGGCCGCCTCCGACGCGGGCCGCGCCGCTCGCTTCCGCGCGCTGCAGCGCGCGGCTCACGCTGTAGAACTCCCCGAGATAGCGGCCGATTTCCACGGGGCTCGCGAGCACCGGGACGACGTGCTTGCGCAGCACCTTACGCAGCTCGTCCACCCAGCCGGCGTCGTACGGGTCGCCGGTCGCCACCTCGACGCGCTCGGCGGTCACCGCGAGCGGCAGGAGGCGGCGGGCGGCCGCGTAGCCGTAGGGGATGCAGCGGGTGACGGCGGCGATGTCGATGCGCAGCGGATCGATCCGCCGGTAGGGAAGGCCGGTCCTGCGAGAGAGCCAGAGCATGAGCTCCTCGACGGTGAGCGGCTTGTGCGGCGGCTCGCGCCGGCGCACCGCAGCGTTGGCGATGGCCACACAGGGGTGCAGATCGATGGCGGACGGGTCGCCGGCCCGGCGGAGGGCGTCTTCCGCGTCGCGCGGCTCGATGACGCCGTCGGCGGCGAGCGCCGCGATGGCGTCCTGCAAACGGAGCGCGCTCGGTGCGCGCGAAGCGACGGCGTGGCTCGGCATGGCTCCCCTCTAGGCTTCGAACGGCTCGCTCTCGATCCGGCGGCGCCCGCCGCGGATCGGGTCGGAAGCCTAGCGGTGCGGATACCGCCTCCGCCATCGCACTATGGTGCCGCGCGCGGGTGGCACGCCCGCTCGGCTCGGGGAGAGCGGCGCGGCGTCCGGCGGCACCGGCGAGGTGAAGCCCGCAACGAGGTTGCGCATAATGGCGTCCCGTTTCCTCGACTCGGAACGCTCAACAAGATGGACGACCAACTGCGCAAAAGCGCGCTCGAGTACCACCGTCTCCCGACGCCGGGGAAGATCGCCGTCACCCCGACGAAGGACCTGATCACCCAGCACGACCTCGCGCTCGCGTACTCGCCGGGTGTAGCCGCCGCGTGCCACGCGATCGTCGCCGACCCCGCCGAGGCGCGCAATCTGACGGCGCGCTCCAACCTCGTCGGCGTCATCACCAACGGCACCGCCGTGCTCGGGCTCGGCAACGTCGGGCCGCTCGCGGGGAAGCCCGTGATGGAGGGCAAGGCGTGCCTGTTCAAGAAGTTCGCCGGGATCGACGTGTTCGATATCGAGATCAACGAGACCGATCCCGACAAGCTCGTCGACATCATCGCGAGCCTGGAGCCGACGTTCGGCGGCATCAACCTCGAGGACATCAAGGCGCCGGAATGCTTCTACATCGAGCAGCAGCTCCGCGCCCGCATGAAG
>DATCLR010000213.1:0-9518 GCA_036563785.1 Burkholderiales bacterium
GTCCTCGAGCGCGCCCGCCGTACGGTCGTGGGGCGCTACATCGCGTCCGGGGGCGTCGGCTTCGTCGCGCCTTCCGATAAGCGCATCACGCAGGACATCGCCATTCCGCCCGGGGCGGAGGGAGCGGCGCGCGACAACCAGATCGTCGTGGCCGAGATCGTGCAGCCGCCCACGTACCGGACCGGCCCGGTGGGGCGGGTGGTGGAAGTGCTGGGCGACCACATGGCGCCCGGCATGGAGATCGAGGTCGCGATCCGGGCGCACGACATCCCGCACAAGTGGCCGGCCGATGTGCTCGAGGAGGCCGGGCGCTTCCCGGCGGAAGTTCCCGCGGAGGCGTACCAGGGGCGCGTGGACCTCCGGGAGCTGCCGCTCGTCACCGTCGACGGCGAGGATGCGCGCGACTTCGACGACGCCGTCTACGCCGAGCGGCAGGGGCGCGGCTGGCGCCTGATCGTCGCGATTGCCGACGTCTCGTACTACGTACGTCCGGGCAGTGCGCTCGACCGCGAGGCATTGCGGCGTGGCAACTCGGTGTACTTCCCGCAGCAGGCCGTACCGATGCTGCCCGAGGTGCTTTCGAACGTGCTGTGCTCGCTCAATCCGCACGTGGACCGGCTGTGCGTGGCGTGCGAGATGGCGATCGGGCCGCGCGGCGAGATCAAGAAATACCGCTTCTTTGAGGCGGTCATGCGCTCGGCTGCGCGCCTCACGTACACGACGGTGGCGCGCCTCCTGGTCGAGCGCGACGCGAAGCTCCGCAAGGAGCACGAGGCGCTGCTGCCGGTGCTCGAGAACCTGTACGGCGTTTACAAGGTGCTGCACGCCGCGCGCCTGCGGCGCGGCGCCGTCGATTTCGAGCTGCCCGAGACGCGGATCGTCTTCGACGAGAACCGCAAGATCCAGCGCGTGGTACCGCTCGAGCGCAACGACGCGCACCGCCTGATCGAGGAGTGCATGCTCGCGGCGAACGTGTGCGCCGCCGAGCTGCTGCGCAAGCACAAGATGCCGGCTCCCTACCGCGTGCACGAGGGGCCGACCGAGGAGAAGCTCGCGGAGCTGCGCGAGTTCCTGTTCGAGCTCGGCCTGACGCTCGGCGGCGGCGACTCCCCGCAGGCCGCCCATTACGCGAAGCTCCTCAACGCCATCGCGGGCCGGCCGGACGCGCGGCTGATCCAGACCGTGCTGCTGCGCAGCCTGAGCCAGGCGATGTACAGCCCGGACAACATCGGCCACTTCGCGCTCGGCTACGAACATTACACGCATTTCACCTCGCCGATCCGGCGCTACCCTGATCTGCTGGTGCATCGCGCGATCAAGGCGATCCTCCGCCGCGAGCGGCAGCCGTACTCGCCGACCGAGATCCGCGAATGGAGCGACCATTGCTCCATGACCGAGCGGCGCGCCGACGAGGCCACGCGCGAGGTGATCCGCTGGCTCAAGGCGGAATACATGCGCGACAAGGTCGGGGAGGAGTTCGACGGCATCATTTCCGGGGTGACGAGCTTCGGCGTCTTCGTCGAGCTGAACGAAATCTTCGTCGACGGCCTCATTCACATCACCGCACTCGGCAACGACTACTTCCACTTCGAGCCGGGCAAGCACCGGCTGATCGGCGAGCGCACACGCAGCGTCTATCGGCTCGGCGACCCGATACGCGTCAAGGTAGTGCGCGTCGATCTCGACGAGGCGCGCATCGACTTCGAGCCGGTCGGGCAGCCGGCGAAGCTCGCCGCCGGACGGGCGAACCTGCGCCGGCTCACCGTGCGGCACGAGAAGGCGAGCGCACGGCGCAAGGCGCGCCGCCGCCGCTAGCGCATGCGCGAGGACCTGGTCTGCGGCGTGCACGCGGTGCTGACCGCGCTGCGCGAGCATCCCGAGCGGATCGGAGGCGTGTGGGTCGCGGTCGAGCGCGCCGACCGCCGCATCGAGGGGGTGGTGCAGGCAGCGCGCACGGCGGGGGTGCGGTTCCATCGCGTGCCCCGCGCCAAGCTCGACGACATGGCCGAAGGCGCGCGGCACCGGGGCGTGGTGGCGCGCGTGCACGCGGCGCCCGTCAAGCGCGAGCAGGATCTCGAGGCACGGCTGGAGACGCTGGAGCGGCCCGCGCTCTTTCTCGTGCTCGACGGCGTCCAGGATCCGCACAACCTGGGCGCCTGTCTGCGGGTGGCGGATGCGGCCGGCGCGCACGGCGTGATCCTGCCGCGCGACCGTACGGCGCCGTTGAGTGCCGCCGCGCGCCGGGTCGCGAGCGGGGCGGCCGAGACAGTGGCCGTGTACCAGGTCGTGAATCTCGCGCGCGCGCTCGACAGCCTCAAGGAGGCCGGCGTATGGCTTTACGGCGCCGCGCAGGACGCCAAGGAATCGCTCTACGCCGCCGATCTCACGGTGCCCTGCGCGGTCGTGCTCGGGGGCGAGGGGGAGGGGCTGCGGCGCCTAACGCGCGAGCGCTGCGACCGGCTCATTCGCATCCCCATGGCGGGGAAGGTGGAGAGTCTGAACGTTTCGGTGGCCGCCGGTGTGGTCCTGTACGAGGCCGTCCGCCAGCGCGCCTACGGGACACAGGGCTGAAGAGGCGCCGCGGCGCCTTGCGACCGCTCCGACCCTCCTTTAAAATGCCGCGCTCTTTGCAGCCGCCGGGTCGCAGCCGGCGGCACTCCTTGCCTCACCGCGGCGTCGGGAGGCTTTAATCCGAGAGGAGATCATGCGTCACTACGAAATCGTGTTCCTGGTCCATCCGGACCAGAGCGAGCAGGTGCCGGCCATGATCGAGCGCTACCGCTCGCTGATCGAGTCCGGCAACGGCCGCATCCACCGTCTCGAGGACTGGGGCCGGCGGCAGCTCGCCTATCCCATCGCCAAGGTGCACAAGGCGCACTACGTGCTGCTCAACATCGAGTGCACGCTCGAAACGTTGCGCGAGCTCGAAGCCGCCTTCAAGTTCAACGACGCCGTGCTGCGCTCGCTCGTGATCCGGCGCGACAAGGCGATCACCACGCCGTCTCCGCTCTACAAGGAGAAGGAGAAGGAAGAGGGCAGCCGGAGCTCCGGTGCGAGCACGGCGCCCGCGGCATCGTCCGAGCCGGCGGCCCCTGCCCAGCCGACACCTCAACCGGCGCCCGCAGCGGCCGCCGAAGAGGCAACGCCCGAGACGGCGAAGGAGTAATTGCCGATGTCCCGCTACTTTCGTCGCAAGAAGTACTGCCGCTTCACCGCGGAAGGCATCACCGAGGTCGACTACAAGGACCTCGCGATGCTCAAGTCCTTCATCTCCGAGACCGGCCGCATCATCCCGGCGCGCAACACCGGCACCAAGGCGCGCTACCAGCGCCAGCTGTCGCGCGCAATCAAGTACGCCCGGTACCTGGCGCTGCTGCCGTATACCGACAATCACTGAGCCGGAGAGCCGCGCATGGAAGTCATTCTGCTCGAAAAGATCCGCAACCTCGGCGGGCTCGGCGACCAGGTGAAAGTGCGGCCCGGGTTCGCGCGCAATTACCTTATTCCGTACGGCAAGGCGGTCCCGGCAACGCCGGAGAACCGCGCGAAGTTCGAAGCGCGCCGCGCCGAGCTTGAGCGCGTGCAGCAGGAAGCGCTCACGCGGGCGCGCGAGCGCGCCGAGAAGCTCGACGGCTTCACCGTGCAGATCGTGCGCAAGGTGGCCGAGGACGGCACGATGTACGGCTCGGTCACGAACCGCGACATCGCCGAAGCCGTGCAGCAGGCGGGCTTCGAGGTCGAGCGCTCGGAGATCGAGCTGCCGCACGGTCCGCTCAAGACAATCGGCGATCACGACATCGCGGTCAGGCTCCATCCGGAAGTCACGGCGCGGATCATCGTCTCGGTCATCGGCGAGCCGTAGTCTCGGGGTCGCGCGTGGTCGTATAATCACCGTCGGCCGCACGGCCGACGGATAACGACAGCACGGATCGCGTACTCTCGCTTCCCTCGGGAGGTGCCGATGACGGTAGACGCGCTCAAAGTCCCCCCGCAATCCATCGATGCCGAACAGTCCGTGCTCGGCGGACTGCTGCTCGACAATCAGCGCTGGGACGCGATCGCGGACCGCCTGAGCGTCGACGACTTCTATCGGCGCGAGCATCGGCTCATCTTCGCGGCCATCTCCGCGCTCTGCCAGGAGAACAGCCCGGCGGACGTCATCACCGTGTCCGAGCGGCTGGAGCAGACCGGCGACCTCGAGGCGGCCGGGGGACTCGCTTATATCGGGTCGCTCGCCAACAACACGCCGAGCGCGGCGAACGTGCCCGCGTACGCAGACATAGTGCGCGAGCGCTCGATCCTGCGGCAGTTGCTCGCGGCGTGCCACGACATCAGCGAGGCGGCGTACAACCCGGGCGGACGCACGGCGCTCGAGATCCTCGATTACGCCGAGAAGCGCATTTTCGACATCAGCGAGAAGCGCGCCCGGCGCCGCGGCGGCTACGAGCCGATCGCGTCGCTCCTCACCAAGACGGTCGACCGCATCGACCAGCTCTACCGCACGCAGGGCACCGTCACGGGCGTACCGACCGGCTTCACCGACCTCGACGAGAAGACCTCGGGCCTGCAGAAATCGGACCTCATCATCATCGCCGGCCGGCCGTCGATGGGTAAGACGACGTTCGCGATGAACATCGCGGAGAACGCCGCGGTCGGGCACAAGATTCCGGTCGCGGTGTTCAGCATGGAAATGCCCGGCACGCAGCTCGCGATGCGTATGATGGCCTCGCTCGGGCGCATCAATTCGCACCGGATCCGCACCGGCAAGCTCGACGACGAGGACTGGCCGCGGCTCACCTCGGCGGTGAGCCTGCTGAGCGAGGCGCCGATCTTCATCGACGATACCCCGGCCCTGACGCCGATGGAACTGCGCGCCCGCGCGCGGCGCATCAAGCGGGAGCACGACCTCGGGCTAATCATCATCGACTACCTGCAGCTCATGCAGGCGGGCGAGGGCGCGACCAGCGAGAACCGCGCGACCGAGATTTCGAACATCACGCGCGCCCTCAAGGGGCTCGCCAAGGAGCTCGACGTCCCGATCATCGCCATGTCGCAGCTCAACCGCAGCCTCGAACAGCGCACCGACAAGCGCCCGGTCATGTCGGATCTGCGCGAGTCGGGGGCGATCGAGCAGGACGCGGATGTGATCCTCTTCATCTACCGCGACGAGGTGTACAACGAGGACAGCCCGAACAAGGGGACCGCGGAGATCATCATCGGCAAGCAGCGCAACGGCCCGATCGGCAAGGTGATGCTCACGTTCCTCGGCGAGTACACCCGGTTCGAGAACTACATGAGCAGCGGGTTCGACCGCGAGTATTCATGAGCCGTCCGGCGCGCGCGATCCTGGACGCGCAGGCGCTGCGCCACAACCTCGCGGAGGTGCGCCGGCGCGCACCGCGCGCGCGGGTCATGGCCATCGTCAAAGCCAACGCGTACGGCCACGGGCTCGTCTGGGCCGCGCGCACGCTCGCTCCGGACGTGGACGCTTTCGGCGTCGCGGCCGTGGAGGAAGGGCTGGTGCTGCGCGAGGCCGGCATCACCCGGCCGATCTGCCTGCTCGAAGGCTTTTTCGATCCGGCGGAGCTCGCGCTTCTCGCGGCGCACGATCTCTCCCCCGTGGTGCATCACGAGGCGCAGGTGCGTGCGCTCGAGACGGCGCGGCTACCGCGTCCGCTCGCCGTGTGGATCAAGGTGGACACCGGCATGCACCGCCTGGGGTTCTCGCCCCCCGAG
Source organism: Burkholderiales bacterium (assembly GCA_036563785.1). Classification (GTDB taxonomy): domain Bacteria; phylum Pseudomonadota; class Gammaproteobacteria; order Acidiferrobacterales; family Sulfurifustaceae; genus JACQFZ01. The sequence continues at coordinate 5,737 of DATCLR010000213.1, forward strand.
TTCGACGCGGTCCTCGCGCGGCTGCGCGCCGCGGCGAGCGTCGGGCAGATCCGCGTGATGTCGCATTTCGCCGCCGCCGACGACCCGCGGGCGCAGACGACGACCCAGGCGCAGATCGATCTTTTCGAGGCCACGGTGGGGCGGGCGGGGCTCGAGCGCAGCCTCGCGAACTCGGCCGGAATCCTGCGGTGGCCGGCGGCGCATTTCGAATGGGTGCGCCCGGGGATCATGCTCTACGGCGGCTCGCCGCTCGTCGGCGCCGTGGCGCGCGACCTCAACCTCCGGCCCGTCATGACGCTCATGACATCGCTCATCGCGGTCGCCCGCCGCCGCAAGGGCGATCCGATCGGCTACGGCCCCGAATACCGTTGCCCGGAGGACATGCTCGTCGGCGTCGCGGCGCTCGGCTACGGCGACGGCTATCCGCGGCGAATGCCCGCCGGCACGCCGGTGCTCGTGAACGGGCGGCCGGCGCCGCTCGCGGGCCGCGTGTCGATGGACATGCTCACCATCGACCTGCGGGGACATCCGGAAGCGAAGCCGGGCGACCCCGTCGTGCTGTGGGGGCCGGATCTCCCGGCCGACGAGATCGCCGCGCGCGCCGGGACTATCAGCTACGAGCTCTTCTGTCACGTCGCCAAGCGCATTCCGCGCGTCGAAGCGGGCGGCGCGTCATGAGCCGGGCGAAGTCCGCCTACGTCTGCAACGAGTGCGGCGCGCAGTCGCCGAAGTGGGCGGGGCAGTGTCCGGCGTGCGGCGCGTGGAACGCGCTGACCGAGACCGTCGTCGAGCCGGCGCCGAAGCGCGGCCGAGCCGGATTCGCCGGCGCGGGAAACGGGGTGCAGGCGCTCGGCGCCATCGTGCCCGAGCAGATCCGACGGCTGCACACCGGGCTCTCGGAGCTCGATCGCGTGCTGGGCGGCGGCCTCGTACCCGGCTCCGTGGTGCTTCTCGGCGGAGATCCCGGCATCGGCAAGTCCACGCTCCTGATCCAGGCGCTCGCCGAGATAGGGCGCGACGCGCAGGTGCTGTACGTGAGCGGCGAGGAGTCGGCGGACCAGATCGCGCTGCGGGCGCAGCGTGTCGGCGTGGGCCGGCCGGTCGCCGACCGGCTGAAGCTCCTCACCGAGAACCGCGTCGAGGACGCGCTCGCCTGCGCGCGCGTCGAACGCCCGCAGGTGATGGTGCTCGATTCGATTCAGACGGTTTACACCGAGGCGCTGCAGTCCGCGCCGGGCAGCGTCGCGCAGGTGCGCGAATCGGCGGCGCAGCTCGTGCGGCACGCGAAGAGCACCGGCACCGCGCTCTTCCTGGTCGGGCACGTGACCAAGGAAGGAACGCTCGCCGGACCGCGGGTGCTCGAGCACATGGTCGACGCCGTGCTCTACTTCGAAGGCGACACCGGCAGCCAGTTCCGTATCGTGCGCGCGATCAAGAACCGCTTCGGGGCGGTGAACGAGATCGGCGTCTTCGTCATGACCGACACCGGTCTGCGCGAAGTGGGAAATCCCTCGGCGATGTTCCTGAGCCGCCAGGGCGACGCGGTCGCGGGAAGCGTGGTGCTCGCGACCCAGGAGGGGACGCGCCCGCTGCTCGTCGAAGTCCAGGCGCTGGTCGATACGAGTCATCTCGCCAACCCGAGGCGCGTCTGTGTCGGGCTAGACGGCAACCGGCTCGCGATGCTGCTCGCCGTGCTGCATCGCCATGGGGGTGTGGCGACCTACGATCAGGACGTGTTCGTGAACGTGGTGGGCGGGGTACGCGTGCAGGAGACGGCCGCGGATCTCGCGATCATCGCGGCCACGTGCTCGAGCCTGCGCAATCGGCCGCTCGGGAACGACCTGGTGGTGTTCGGCGAAGTGGGTCTCGCGGGAGAGGTGCGTCCGGTCGCGCGCGGCCAGGAGCGCCTGCGCGAAGCCGTCAAGCTCGGGTTCAAGCGCGTGATCCTGCCGGCCGCCAATCTTCCGAAAAAGGGCGATTTCGACATCGAGCTGATCGGCGTACGTCGCCTCGACGAGGTGCTGAACGTCATCGCCTGACGGCGACGTGCGGCGCACGCCGCGACGAGCCCGGTCGCGCGTGCTACTTCGGGGACAGAGAGAACTGCAGGCGGGTGCCGGCGACTTCGATGATGTCGCCGTTGCGCAGCCGCGCCCCGCTGAGCGGTATCACCCGCCCGTTCACCTTCGGCTTCTCCGTCTCGTTCGCGGGGCGCAGCACGTAGCCCTCGGCGGTGCGCAGGATCACGCCGGCCGGCCGGCCGGTCTTGCCGAGGTTCGTCACGGCTTTACGCAGCTCGATGCGGCGGCCGTTCGTGCGGCCGTTGAGCACGTAGAGCGTCGCCGGCGGCAGCTCGTTCGACAGCGGCGGGACATGGGGCGCCTCGGAGCGCCGTCCGGCGATGTCCGGCACAGCGCCAGGATTGATGACCACGGTCTTCGCGAGATGGTTGTCGCTGCGCCGCTCGGCCGGACGGGCGGAATCGCGCAGGTAGAGCAGCGAGTACTGACCGATGCCGATCGAGTCGCCGTTGCGCAGATGATGCTTCACGACGCGCTTGTTGTTGACGAAGGTTCCGTTCGTGCTGTTCAGGTCCTGGATGAACGAGTCCTCCCCGATCGTGAACACGTTCGCGTGCTCCCCGCTCACGGCGAGATTGTCGAGCACGATCTCGCACTCCGGCTTGCGTCCGATCTTCATGTCGCCCTGGCGGAGCTCGACATGATCGATGACTTCGTCGTTGAGCTTGATGATCAACTTCGGCATTGCAACAGCGATCTCACTGCAATGTCTTCCGGCCTACGCGCTCGCTAGGGCCAGAATGACGGAAATGTTGTCCGGGCCGCCGAGGGCGTTGGCGCGCTCGATCAGCCGGTGAGCGGCGGCGTCGACGTCCGGCGAGCTCTCGGCCAGGATCTCGGCGATCTGCTCGTCGGTGACGACGTCGGTGAGCCCGTCGGAGCAGAGCAGATAGATGTCCCCCGTGCGTACGCGTTCCTCGTGCAGCTCGCTCTCGATCGTGGGGTCGACCCCGAGCGCGCGCGTGACGAGGTTTCGTGCGAGCGACTGGCGCGCCTCCTCCGGCGTGAACAGACCGCGGTTCACGAGCTCCTGAACGACCGAATGGTCCTGGGTGAGCTGCGTGAGCTTGCCGTCACGGAAGCGATAGAGGCGCGAGTCGCCGACGTGCGCGACGTACAGCCGGTCGCCGCGAAACAGCGCGACGACCACCGTCGAGCCCATCCCGCGGTAGTCGGCGCGCGCCTGGGCGGCCTCGAAAATCGCGGTGTTGGCGCCTTCGATGGCGTTCAGGATCTGCTTGCGCGGCGCGACGCGCGAGCCGACGCGGCTCAGGCTTTCGGTGATCGCCTCGATCGCCATGCGGCTCGCCACCTCGCCCGCCTGGTGACCGCCCATGCCGTCGGCGAGCACCGCGAGCCCGAGGTCGGGCCGCATGGCGATGCAATCCTCGTTCTCGTCCCGGACCTGGCCGGGGTGAGAGAGACCTCCCATGATGACGTGCAAAGCCGGGCTCATCGGTGGGCAGCGGGAACGCGGGGCAGGCAAGCGCGGTTCGGGCGAGTGCAGGGAGCAGTGACCGCGCAGTACATGAAGCCGTCTCCTCGATCCTTAACGAGTATAGCGGGCGGCGCTCCGCGAGCCTGCGATCCCAGCTTAGTCCGAGCGGGCCGGAGGTTGCAATTCTAAGCCTTTGAGCTGCCGTTCAAAATAATCTCGAGCAGCGCCTCGTACGCCGACGCGAGCCGTGCAGGGTCCTCGAC
>DATCLR010000221.1:0-12765 GCA_036563785.1 Burkholderiales bacterium
GCGTAAAGCACGAACGCACAGCGTCGTATTGGGACAAGCACCAACGTACGTGCGCCACTTCTGCAGCCGCGAATACCCGCAGCAAAGCAACCGCGTTTTTCCGACGAGCCAATGATCCGCCGGATTGCGTGGCCGCAACGGATGCGTTACCGTCGAGGCGAACCGGGAGTAGCCGGTTCGAATCTCGGCTGAAACGCCGGCACGGAACCTCGGAAGCCGGCGCTGTGGCGTCGTACAACAAGGGACGAAACAGAACTCGCCATGGAACGGTTCAGCACGCATCGGCCTCGCGCCGGCACATCTGCAGCGCTACCCGTCGCACTTCGGACGCAGGCGCTCCTGCGCGCGCCGCGTATCGCGCGCTAGCGCTCTCGCATGACCGCGCGCCATCGCTTCCTGCGCCCGGCGCAGCACGAAGGCGGCACACCGCTCGTCCGCGTATCGCCGCGACTGATCGTTGCGCTCTGCGCCGCACTGGTTTCGGCGTGCGGTTCGAACGACGGCGCTTCGCCGCCGCCCGGAGCACCGGTCGCCGTTGCCGGCTGCGCCTACGTGGAGCTCAACGAGCGCCTCGATGCCGTCATGAGCGCCACCGATCCGCAGGGCCTGGCTCTCACCTACTCCATCGTCGAGCCGCCCGCGAAAGGAGCGGCGCAGATCACCGATCCGCGCACGAGCGCCTTCGCCTACGTCCCGAGCACCGACGCGCGCGGCACCGACGCGCTGACCTTTCGCGTGGAGAACGAAGCGGGCGCTTCGGATACGGCCGTGTTTCGTTTCGTATACGTACCGAGGATCATGCCGGTCGGTGATTCCATCACCGAGGGCCGAACCGACGGCGACGCCGAGCCTCCCCCGGATCAGAGGGCTTCATATCGCGGCAGGCTCTACGATCTGATCACGCAGGCGGGATACCGGGTCGACTTCGTCGGCCAGCTACAGAGCGGCGCCGCCGTCGCCGTCGATCCCGACCACGAGGGTCATCCCGGCTGGTGCGACGACAACGTGCCGTTCTGCACGATCAGCAACGGATACACGATCGATGCCAGCATCGGCTCATTCCTCGACGCCAATCGCCCGGACATCGTGCTGCTTCACATCGGCACCAATCACTTCAACGTGGACGCCAGCGGCGTCAACAGCATCCTCGACAAGATCGGCGCCTGGGCCACGCCCGAGCATCCGGTCACAGTCTTTCTCGCCCGGATCATTCCGTCTCTCGACGGCTCCCTGAACGTGACCGCCTTCAACAACAACGTCCAGGCGATCGCGGGAGCGCGCCCTAACGTAAGCGTACGAATCGTGGATCAGCAGCGCGCGCTGGCGCTCGACAACGACCCGAACCGCGCCGATCCGGCCTACATGGCCGACAACCTGCACCCGAACGCAGCGGGCTACGCCCGCATGGCGGAGCGCTGGTGGGAGGCGATCGCCGCGAGCGGCGTGCTCCCGCGCTGCGACTGACGTCCGGGCTCGAAACTTCCCCTAGAGCGCCCAGACGCGGTGGCGAATCGAGCCGTAGAGCCGGCCGGTGCGCCATCCGAGCTCCCAGAGATAGCTCGCCCGCTTCTCCTCGTGCAGCAGATCGCCGACCCCCAGGATGAGATACTTCCAGGCGGCGAGGCCGCTCTTCTTCCCGAGCTTCGGCATCCCCAGCGGGCGGTAGCGCTTGTAGAGCACCACGTCGTTCTCCGCGTACTTCCGCGCCTGGCGCAGAAGCGCACGCACCCGGTCGCGGTGGCGCACGTGCACGAGCGCGTGCGGCAGCGGCGTCAGCGGTATGCCGCGCAGCTGGGCTTTCCAGCAGAAATCGGTCTCGAACAGCGTTTCCAGCGATTCGTCGAACCCGCCGATCGCATCGAACAGCGCGCGCTGCATGCCCATGTTGCCCGCGCCCGCGTGCGGCAGAAACGGCGGATACACGTACTGCTGAATGCCGGAAGTCTGCGATTCGCGGCGGTACCGCGCGAGCGGCGCCGTGTTCAGGCGCTTGCCTTCGAGCGCCCCGGAGACGAAGACGTGCCGCTTGAGCGCCTCGCCCATCGCCGCCACCCAGCCTTCGCCCACGACGTCGTCCGCGTCGCAGAACGCAACCGCGTGCGCCTTGGCCGCCCGCACTCCCGTGTTGAGCGCGTAGGCCGCCCCCTGACGCGCGAATGCATCGATCACCCGCAGACGCGGGAGGCGATCCCGGAAACGCGCCACGACGTCGAGAGTGCCGTCCGTGCAGCGGTTGTTCACGACGATGAGCTCCCACGGCTCCGACCACTGCTGCGCGGCGAGCGCCTCGAGCTGCTCGCCGATCGTGTCCTGCGCGTTGTAGGCCGGAATGATCACGCTCAAGCGGCAGCCGATGTCGTCCTGGACCACGTCCATCCCTGGCTCCAAAACCGCAATTGTGCCCGTTTGTTTTCCCGTCGCGCTTCGCCTACCCTCCGCAAGCCACAGAGACGCGCGCATGGAATCGATGCTCCGGGGCAAGACCGCCCTCGTTACCGGTGCCAGCAGCGGCATCGGTCGTTCCGTCGCGCAGCGACTCGCCCGTGCCGGCGCCGCGGTCTGTCTCAGCGGCCGCTCCGCCGAGCGGCTCGCGGCGGTGCGCGAAGAGCTCCGGCCCGCGGGAGAATGCGTATACGCAGCCGCCTGCGACCTCAATCGGGAGGATGACGTACGCCGGCTCGGCGCCACGGTCGCGGCGCTCTGGCCGCGCCTCGATTTCCTCGTGCATGCCGCGGGCACCATCGCCCTGGCTCCGCTCGAAGCGACGCCGCTCGACGCTCTCGACGAGCACTACCGCGTCAACGTCCGCGCACCTCTGCTCCTCACGCAGCTGCTGCTCGATCGCGTGCGCGCCGCGCAGGGTCAGATCGCGTTCATCAACTCGAGCCTGGGCGTGCGCATCAAGGAGCGCGCCGGTGCCTATGCCGCGAGCAAGCACGCCCTCAGGGCGATCGCGGAGACGCTGCGCGCCGAGCTCGGACCCGACGGCGTGCGCGTCATCACCGTGTTCCCCGGCAACACCGCGACGCCGATGCAGCGGGAGGTCTGCCGCGCCCTCGATCAGCCCTACGTCCCGGAGCGCATGCTGCAGCCGGACGACGTCGCGGCCGCGCTGGTCAACGCGCTGACGCTGCCGCCGGGCGCGCTCGTCACCGAGCTGCACGTCCTGCCCGCCCGACCCGGCTTCCGATAGCGGCCTTGCCCGGAATCCGCGCACCGACACGCTAGGCGTGCCCGGTCCCGGCTTCGGCCAGCAGGCCGGCCCGCGCGAGCTCCGCCGCCGCTCCCTCGATGACGCCGAACGGCATCGCTGCGCGCTCCGCCACGTCGAGCAGCGAATGCCGGCCGTCGGCGAGATTGAGCGCCCACAGCAGCGCCAGGTTGCGGCGCGCGGCCTCGCTGTCGCCGCCGATCGCATGGTACAGACCGCGGCGTCCGAGCTGCGGCTCGCACTTGGGATTGGTGCTCGCGTACCGGCGGTTGCGCTCGAGGACGCGCACCACTTCCAGATAGACGCGCAGCGACTGCTCCAGGTACTCGGGCCGCACGAAATCGAGATCGTCGGCCGACGTGTGGTACTGCGGGAAGCTCCCGTGCGGCGAGCGCATCAGGCACCCGACCGGCAAGTCGAACCCCGGCGAGCAGTACTGGCGCTCGTCGTATCCGTAGGGAAAGAAGTCCTGCACGGCGTAGGCGAAACCGCTGTGGCGCAGCACGTGCTCGACGGCGCGGTCGATCTCGGCGTCGCCGCGCCGGCTGCGCTTGTAGGTGAATCGGCCGCCGTCGCCGACACAGGTCACGACCAGCCCGTGCCGGATCAGCGGCGTGCGCGCCTCGTTGCGCGCGAGCCAGACGATCGCGCCGATGGTCCCCGGGATGAACAGGAACCGGTACGTGTACCGGGGCTTGCGCTCGAGCAGGCGCCGCGCGAGCTCCGTCGCGAGCGCGATGCCGGAAAGGTTGTCGTTGCAGAGGGACGGATGACAGACGTGACAGGATATGAGCACCTCCTCCGCGGTTTCCCCCGGGATCACGCATTCGCCCCAGTCGAGCACGCCGTCGGCGAGCGTCGCGTCGATGCAGACTTCGTACTCCTCGTCGGGAAGACTGCGCAGCAGCCGGTCGGCGACGCAGAAGCCCCAGTCCTCCTTGTAGTAGGTCGTCCGATACGGAATCCAGTCGGGATGCGCCGGAAGGCTGTGCAAGTGCGGCCGCAGCTCCGCCAGCCGCAGCCGCGCCCGCACCGGGACGCTGTAGCTCACGACGTGCAGGTTGCATCGACGGAAGTCGACGATGCGCTCGCCGGCGGCGTTCTTGATGTAGGCGTCGCGAATGTTCCACTCCCGGGGGACGGTCCAGTCGAAGACCGGCGTGCCCGACGGAATGGCGTGCAGCTCGAGCGGTATGCGCCGCCCGATCGCCGCCAGCGTCCGGCGCACCCCCTCGCCGGTGATGCTGCGACAGATCGGGTAGAGCTCCGCGATGAAGCGGTGCATCGCCGCACCGATTGCGCCCGTCGCCAAGTCCATGCGCCCCCTCCTCGTTATCCGCGGCCCGGTTTCCGCCGCCCCCCTGCTAACGGTCGACGGAGAATTCCCGTGCCTCCGGCCGAACGTGCATCTCGAAATCCGGGTAGCTCGCGTCGCGCTCCGAGATGACCTCCACGGGAGCGGGCCACACGATCCCGAACGCCGGGTCGTTCCACCGCACGCCGCGGGCCGCCTCGGGCGCATACGCGGCGGACATCTGGTAGTAGACCTCGGTGCCCGGCCGCCGCGTCAGGAATCCGTGCGCCACGCCTTTCGGAATGTAGAGCATGCGCCGGTTCTCGGCCGTGAGCTCGATGCCGAACCAGCGGCCGAACGCGGGCGAATCGGCGCGCAGATCGAGGATCACGTCGTAGATCGCGCCGCGCGTGCACCGCACCAGCTTCACCTCTTCGTGCGGCGGCGCCTGGTAATGCAGGCCACGCAGCGTTCCCCGCTTCGGATTGAACGACACGCTGCACTGTTCGGTCACGGTGCTGAGGCCCCGGGCTTCGAATTCGCGCCGGCACCACACACGCGCGAACATTCCGCGCGCGTCGTACACGGGCTCGAGCTCGATCAGGTACGCGCCCGGGAGCGGCAGCGGCGTGAACTTCATGCGCTCACCTCCACGTCCGGCACGAAAGTCACGAACCGCCCGCCCCAGTCGCGGATGTGCGCCATCTGCTCCATGATCTCCTGCTTCAGGTTCCACGGCAGGATCACCACATAGTCCGGCCGCGTGGCCGCAATGTGGGCCGGCGCGTGAATCGGAAGGCGCGTGCCCGGGAGATACCGTCCCTGCTTGTGGGGGCTCGCGTCCACCGTGTATTCGATGAGGTCCGTGCCGATGCCGCAGTAGTTGAGAAGGGTGTTGCCCTTGGCCGGTGCCCCGTACGCGGCGACTCGCCTGCCGGCGTCCCGCGCATCGATCAGGAAGCGCAGAATCCGCCGCTTGGTCGCCGCCACCCTGCGCCCGAAAGCGGCATACAGCTCGAGGTCCTCGGCGCCCGCCCGCCGCTCCAATGCACGCATCCGCGCGACGCGCGGCTCGACCGCAGGCGTGCGATCCTCGGCGTGGCGCGCGTAGATGCGCAGCGAGCCGCCGTGCGTCGGCAGCTCCTCCACGTCGTACAGCGTGAGCCCGTGGTGCGCGAACACGCGCTCGACCGTGCCGAGCCAGAAATAGGAAAAGTGCTCGTGGTAGATGGTGTCGAACTGGCACTGCTCGATGAGCCGCAGGAGGTGCGGAAACTCCATCGTGATCGTTCCGCCGGGCGCGAGGAGCAGCTTCATCCCGGCGACGAAGTCGTTGAGGTCGGGAACGTGCGCGAGCACGTTGTTGCCGAGCAGCAGGTCCGCGCGCCGGCCTTCGGCCGCGAGCTCGCGCGCGAGCTCCGCGCCGAAGAAGCGCGTGATCGTCGGGATGCCGCGCTCGATCGCCGCCGCCGCGACGTTGCGCGCCGGCTCGATCCCGAGCACCTCGACGCCCGCCTCCTTCATGTACTGCAGCAGGTAGCCGTCGTTGCTCGCGATCTCGACGACGCGCGAGGAGCGGTCGAGGCGGAGCCGCGGTACGATCATGCGCACGTACGCCCGGGCGTGCTCGAGCCAGCTGCGCGAGTACGAGGAGAAGTAGGCGTACTGGCTGAAGATGCGCTCCGAGGATTCGAGCTCCATGAGCTGCACGAGGAAGCATTTCTCGCAGACGTAGGCGTGCAGCGGGTAGAACGGCTCCATGCTCCCGAGCGCCTCCGGCTCGACGTAGGAATTCGCGAGCGGCGACATCCCGAGATCGACGAACGTGCTCAGCGCCCCGCTGCCGCAGAACCGGCACCGCTTGATGCTTTCCCTCGCCTCGACGGCCGCCTGCTTCATGTCGTCCTCCTCAGGTACCGGAGAATGTTCCGTCGGTGCCGCCCTCCTCGTCCGCCCGCAGGCGCGCGAGGTAGTCCGGCTGTCCCGGCTGGATCCAGATCTCCCGGTTCGGCCGCCCCGCGCGCAGGAGCTCGGGCACGGTGACGAACCGATAGCTGCGCCCCGCGGCCGCGAGCACCTCGACGAGCGCCGCGAGCACCGGCTCGCGGGACGCGTAGCGGACGTCCTCGTACCGGTGCAGCCGTTCGTGCATCAGAACGATCGCGCCGGGCCGCAGGCCGCGCAGCACGCGCTGCGCGATCGCCTCCGCGCCGTCGCCGGTCCAGTCACGCGCGACGACGCTCCAGGTCACGACCTCCCAGCCCTGCCACCGCACCTCGAGGTGCGTGAGCAGCGTCTGATTGCCGTACGGCGGCCGAAAGAGCCGAGGCCCCGCATCGCCGACCGCGTCGACCCACGCGCGCAGCTGCGCGCGGCGCTCGGCGCGCGAGATCGCGGGAAACGACGCGTGGTCCCACGAGTGGTTCCCGAGCGCGTGCCCCCCGGCCCGCAGCCGCGCCACGAGCTCCGGATAGCGCCGTGCGAGCTTTCCGATGACGAAGAACGTCGCCCGTGCGCCGTGCGCTTCGAGCGCCTCGACGAAGCGCGGCGTCGATGCCGGATGCGGCCCGTCGTCGAAGGTCAGCGCGACCAGCGGCTCGTCCGTATCGACGTGCGTGATCGTGCCCAGCCACCGCCGCGGCACGGAAGACGCAACGCGTCCCGCGCGGCGCAGCGCCCGGCGCGCTTCGGGCGGCACCGAATGCTTGAGCGCGTCCCACAGCCCGCGCGGCGCGCCGCCGCCCGGGGGAAACCAGCCGCCGACCTGTCCCACGCCGCACCTCCTTGTCGCTCTCGTCGTCCGGGGCTGGCGGTCGATCGCGGCCGTCAGCCGTCACGCACTGTGCAGTTTGCGACTGCTCTCCACGCGCTCCGTCTCCCACGGAAGCAGCGGCCGCACCACGCCGCGGTACGACCCCGCCCAATCCCCGCGCGCGGTGCCTTCCCCCATGTTGTCGGTCACGAGAAACGCGACCGCCTGCTGCTCGTAGAACTGGCTCACGCCGGTGGTGCGCGACAGCAGCGCGCAGCTCACGTAGAACATGCCGGCGCTGAGCAGATTGCCGGGAATCCACGCCGTGCTGATGTAGCGCCCCCGCGGCCGCGGCCGCTGCGCCCAGGCGTTCTGCTGCTCGAAGCTCGCGAAGAGCAGCAGACCCTCGTCGTTGTACACGTAGAACTGCGGCATCAGGACGTGCCCCGGTTCCTCGACGTCGTACTCGAGCTGCAGCCCGACGTCGTCCCGGATGTCGACCGCGGGCGCGACCGCTCCGTTGCGCCCGATGACGCGAATCGCGCGCAGCCTCGCCACCCCTCGACCCGGCGCGAGCGCCGGATTCTCCCATACGCGCTCCGCCGGGACGCCGACGTCGCTCGTCATGTACGCGCTCACCACGTCGTGCGGGGTGCCGTCCATCACGAGCCGGCCTTCGTCGAGGAGGACCGCCCGCGTGCAGAGCATCTTGACGGCGGGCATGTTGTGCGAAACGAAGAGAATCGTGCGGCCGCTCCGCCCCACGTCCTGCATCTTGCGGATGCACTTCTTCTGGAACGCGGCATCCCCCACCGCGAGCACTTCGTCCACGATCAGGATCTCGGGCTCGAGATGCGCCGCCACGGCGAACGCGAGCCGCACCGACATGCCGCTCGAGTAGCGCTTGACGGGAGTGTCGAGGAACTTCTCGATGCCGGCGAATTCGACGATCTCGTCGAACTTGCGGTCGACTTCCTTCTTCGACATCCCGAGGATCGTCCCGTTGAGGTACACGTTCTCGCGCCCCGTCAGCTCGCGGTGGAAGCCCGTACCCACCTCGAGCAGGCTCGACACCCGGCCGTGGATCTCGATGCGCCCGCGCGTCGGCGGCGTAATGCGCGTCAGGATCTTCAGCAGCGTCGACTTTCCCGCGCCGTTGCGCCCGACGATGCCGAGCACCTCTCCCTGGCGCAGCTCGAAGCTCACGTTGCGCAGCGCCCAGATGGTGTCGGGCGTGCTCGGCGCGGTCTCCGGATCCGCACGCTCGAGCTCCTTGAAGCGGTACAGCGCCCGGTACTTCCGGTAGTTGCGCACGGGGCTCGCGACGAGGTCGAGCATCGCGGCCGCGAGGCTGTCGTGCGCCTGCTCCTTCAGGCCGATGCGGTACACCTTGCTCACGCCTTCGGCGCGAACGGCGATTGGCGCGGAATTCATGCAGCTCCCGGTCCTTCGTTGTTCAAATGACGTCGACGAACACGCGCTCCATCTTCCGGAAATAGACCGCGCCGCCGAGGAGCAGCAGCAGCGCGGTGGCGGCCCCGGGCAGGACGTACTCCCACGGTATGGGCAGGCCCAGCAGCGCCGCACGCATGCCCTCGATCACGCCGACGAGAGGGTTGAGCGAGTAGAGGAGCCGGTAGCGCTCCGGAAGCGCCGAAGCGCTGTAGAGGATCGGCGCCGTATAGAGCAGCATGCGGATCACGAACGGCATCGCGAACTTGACGTCGCGAAACCGGATCGCGAGCGCCGACAGCCACAGGCCGGCGGCGGCCGGTATCGCCGCCATCCACAGCATGAACACCGGCAGCCAGAGCAGACTCCGGCCGGGGACTACGCCGTAGTAGACGAGCACGCCGCCCACGAGGAGCAGCGCGATGACGAAATCGACGAGCTTCGCCAGCACCGGCGTGAGCGGATAGATGAGCCGCGGGAAGTAGACCTTGCCGAGCATGTTCTGCTCGGTCACCAGGCTCTGGCTCGACGCCGTCATGGCCTCGGACATGTAGGTCCAGGGCACGATCGCCACGGTGACGAACAGGATGTAGGGAATCCCGTCGGTCTCGATGCGTGCGATCCGCCCGAAGATCACCGTGAAGATCGCGATCTGGATCAGCGGATTGAGGATCGCCCACGCGAAGCCGAGCACCGTCTGCGCGTACAGCACCTTGATGTCGCGCCAGACGAGGAAATAGAGCAGGTCCCGATAGCGGACGAGCTCGCCGATGTCGATGGCCTCGAATGCCGCAGGGGGCCGGATGACGGTGACCGCCGCCGCACCGCGCTCCATGGCGCCCTCCTACGCCGCCGCGCGGCGCACCCACGCGAGGCGCTCGTCGAGCATCCCCTGCGCGCGCAGCGCGGCGAGCGCCCGCAGCCGCACGAAGCGCGAGCTGCGGTACGCGGATTCGTCGAACCCCATGGTCTCGAGCCCGCGCACCAGCCCCGCGATCGCTTCCGGCAGATCGACCTGCGGCTGGTGCCGGGGCGCGAGGCGGCGGAACAGCTCGAAGCTCACCCGGTAGGAGCGCCGGTCGGGCGCCGCGTGCGGGTTGAGCGATACCTCGGCGCCGGGAACCGCGCGCGCAACCGCCGCCGCGAGCTCCGCCACCTGGAAGTTCCACTCGTCGCTGCCGGCGTTGATCGCGAGGAACGCGCCGCCGGTATCGGCGGTCCGTCCGAGCCCCCACTCGATGGCGCGCGCCATGTCGGCGATGTGGATCAGCGGCCGCCACGGCGTGCCGTCGCTCAGGATCGCGATGCGCCTGGCCGCGACCGCGCCGGCCACGAAGTCGTTGAGCACCAGGTCGAGCCGCACCCGCTCGCTCATGCCGCAGGCGGTGGCGAAGCGCAGCGACGTCACGACGAAATCCCGATCGGCGAGATCGGCGAGCTCGCGCTCGGCGTCGATCTTCGAGCGCGCATAGGCGGTGAGCGGGTTGAGCGGATCGGTCTCGGTCCGTGCGTCCCCCTCCGCAAAGCCGTACACGCTGCAGCTCGAAGCGAACACGAACGAGCGAACGCCGGCCGCCCGCGCGAGGCGCGCGAGCCGCACGGTGGCCGCGTAGTTGACCTCGCGCGTGACCTCCTCGAACGCATTGCCCATCGGATCGTTCGAGATCGCCGCGAGGTGCACCACGGCGTCGACCCCTTCGAGCAGCTCCGGACCGACGGTGCGCACGTCGCCGATGCACTGGGCGTCGAGCCGCCGCTCGGGGAAGGCGGCGCCGCTCAGGCAATGCGCGAAATAGCCCATGTCGAGCCCGATGAGCCGCGCCTCGGGGTACGCCCGGCGCAGGCGCTCCGTAACGGCGGGCCCCACGTAGCCCATGTTCCCGGTGATGAGAATTTTCATTCCTCCCTCCCGTTTCTCCTCCGCTACGTCCAGACCTTCCACGGCGGACGCTCGCTCTGCCACAGGCTCTCGAGCACCATCTTGTCGCGCAGGGTATCCATCGGCTGCCAGAAGCCGTGATGCCGATAGGCGGACAGCTCCCCGTCGCGCGCCAGGCGCTCGAGCGGCTCGCGCTCCCAGACCGTCTCATCGCCGTCGATGTAGCGCATGACCCCCGGTTCGAGCACGAAGAACCCGCTGTTCACCCACGCACCGTCGCCGTCGGGCTTCTCCTGGAACGTCTCGATGCGGTTCTGCCCGTGCAGCAGCCGGAACGCCCCGAACCGCCCCGGCGGCTGCGCGGCCGTGAGCGTCGCGAGCGTTCCCTGCTCCTTGTGGAAGCGTATCAGCCTGCGGATATCGACGTCGCTCACGCCGTCGCCGTAAGTCATGCAGAACGTCTCTTCGCCGAGATACTCCTGCACCCGCTTGAGCCGTCCGCCCGTCATCGTCCTGTCGCCCGTGTCGACGAGGGTGATGCGCCACGGCTCGCAGCGATTCTGGTGCACGCGCATCTCGTTGCGCTGCATGTCGAACGTGACGTTGCAGCTGTGCAGGTAATAGCGCGCGAAATAGTCCTTGATCACCTCGCCCTTGTACCCCAGGCAGATCACGAAATCGTTGATGCCGTGGGCCGAGTAAATCTTCAGGATGTGCCACAGGATCGGCTTGCCGCCGATCTCGACCATTGGCTTCGGCTTGACGCCGCTTTCCTCGCTGATGCGCGTGCCGAAGCCGCCCGCCAATATCACCGCTTTCATCCCTGACTCCTCTCCCGCAGCCGGCGCCCGCGCGCCGGCGCTCATGCGTCCTTCGATTCCTTCTTGGCGCCGCTTATCTCCAGCACCAGGCCGCCGCCGTCCGTCCCCGTGCGGTCCTCGCGGATCGGGAAGATGCCGCCGCGCGCCTTCTCGCGCACGACGTCGAGCACCACTTCGGCGTCGATGCGCTGCTTCTGCTCCGCGAAGCCGTACACCAGCGCCGTGTCGCACAGCACGTTGATGAGCCGCGGGATGCCCCCGCTGTAGTAGTAGACGGCGGCGCAGGCCCGCGTGTCGAACAGTCCCGGATCGCCGTCGACGCAGCGCAGCCGGTGGCGGATGTAGTTCCACGTCTCCTCGAGATTGAGCGGCCGCAGCGTGAAGTCGACGGCGACGCGCTGCGCGAACTGACAGAGCGCCGGCCGCCGCAGGATCTCGCGCAGCCCCGGCTGGCCGACGAGGATCAGCTGCAGCACCTGGTTCTTGTCCGCATTGATGTTCGACAGCATGCGCAGCTCCTCGAGCGCCTCCGCGCTCAGGTTCTGCGCCTCGTCGATGATCAGCACCGTGCCCCGGTCGCGCGCGTATTCCTTGACGATGAAATCCGCGAGCGTCTGGTACAGCTCCACCTTCTTCTTGTCGCGGTATTCGAGGCCGAAAGCCAGCAGCACCCACTGCATGAGCTCGCCGAAGTTCCGGTGCGTGTTCGTCACGAGCCCGATCGTCACCTCGTCGGCGAACTCGTTCAGCACCTGCCGGATCAGCGTCGTCTTGCCCGACCCGATTTCGCCCGTGATCACGGTGAATCCCGCCTGATTGAGGATGCCGTACTGCAGCATCGTGAGCGCCAGCCGGTGCTTCTCGCTCAGGTACAGGAACGCCGGGTCCGGCAGCAGCGAGAACGGCTTTTCCCGGAATCCGTAGTACGCCTCGTACATGGTCGGGCATCCCGCTCCGGACCTACTCGTCCGCGGCCTTGTTGAGCACGCTGCCGATCAGGTTGTGGTTGGCCGCCTGCAGCAGGTGCGCGGCGCGCGCCGCATCCTCGCGCAGCGTCTTGCCCTCTTCCAGCACGAGCAGCGCGCAGTCGAGGTACGGCGCGAACGCGAGCACGTCGTCGGTCGTGAGCACCGGCGGCAGGTCGAAGACCACGATACGCGACGGATAGCGGCGCTTCAGCTCCTGCACCAGGCGCAGCATCACGGGCGACGCCAGCATCTCCGACGAATTGACGAGAGGCGTGCTTCCGGGGAGCACGACCAGCCGGCGTATCTCGGGGTGCACGAGGATGCGCTCGACCGGCACCCCGTCCTGCAGGTGATCCCGCAGCCCGAACTCGACGTCGAAGCCGAAATA
>DATCLR010000227.1:0-25521 GCA_036563785.1 Burkholderiales bacterium
GTCGAGAAGCTCCCGGAAGTGGTGGAATCGCTCGTGATCGGCCAGGAGTGGCCGCCCGGAAGCTTCGGCGACGTGCGCATCGTGCTGTTCGTGCGCCTGCGCGACGGGCTCACGCTCGACGAGGCGCTGATCGCGAAGATCAAGCAGACGATCCGGGAGAACACGACGCCGCGCCACGTGCCGGCCAAGATCGTGCAGGTCCCCGACATTCCGCGCACCAAGAGCAACAAGATCGTGGAGCTCGCCGTGCGCAACGTGGTTCACGGCCGGCCGGTAAAGAACGTCGAGGCGCTCGCGAACCCCGAGGCGCTCGAATACTTCCGCAATCGTCCCGAGCTTCAGGACTGAACCGCACCGCGGCTCGCGCCGCGAGCACGCCCAGCGGTTCGCCTAGTCGATCGGCTCGACGTGCTCGAGGACGAGCTGGAGCGTGCGAGCCCCGCGAAAGTCGTTGACGTCGAGCCGGTACGCCGCGCGCACGCGCGCCCAGTCGGGCGCGCTCCCGTCCGGCGCCAGATGGAATCCGATGGCCTCGACCCGCTTGCCGCCCTGTTGGCGCAACTGCAGTTTCAGGTGCCGTTCGCCGACCACGCTGCGCCCCACCACTTCGAACACGCCGTCGAACACCGGCTCCGGAAAGTTCTGGCCCCACGGCCCGGCGTCGCGCAGGAGCGTCGCGAAGCGCAGGTCCAGGTCGCTGTCGGCGAGCTCGCCGTCGCTCCAGATCCGCCCGAGCAGATCGTCCTCGCTGAGCACACGGCCCACTTCCTCCGCGAACGCTTCGCGGAAGCGCTCCAGGTGCGCCCGTGGCAGCGTGAGGCCAGCCGCCATGGCGTGGCCGCCGAAGCGCGTGAGGAGCCCCGGGTGGCGGGCGGCAATCGCGTCGAGCGTGTCGCGGATGTGCAGCCCCGGCACCGAGCGCGCCGAGCCCTTCAGCTCCCCGTCGCCCGCCGGCGCGAACGCGATCACGGGGCGGTGCAGCTCGTCCTTGATTCGCGACGCGACGAGGCCGATGACGCCCTGGTGCCATCCCTCGTCGTAGAGGCACAAGCCGCGGGGCAGCGCGGCGGCTTCGAGGTCGAGCGCCCGCACCGCCGCGAGCGCCTGCTCCCGCATCTCCGCCTCGAGCGCACGGCGCTCGTGGTTGAGGCCGTCGAGCCGCTGCGCGAACGCGAGCGCCCGCTCCGCGTCGTCGGCGAGCAGGCACTCGATGCCGAGCGACATGTCGGCGAGCCGCCCCGCCGCGTTGAGCCGCGGCGCCAGACAGTACCCGAGATCGTTCTCGGTCAGGCGCTCGCAGGTGCGGCCCGATACGAGCGCGAGGGCGCGAATGCCTTCGAGCGTGCGCCCGGCGCGCATGCGCGCGAGCCCCTGTGCCACGAGCACGCGGTTGTTGTGATCGAGCGGCACCAGATCGGCCACGGTGCCGAGCGCCACGAGATCGAGCCAGCGGGCGGCGTTCGGCTCCGGCAGGCCGCGCGCCGCGAACCAGCCGTTCGCGCGCAGATGCGCGCGCAGCGCCGCCATGAGGTAGAATGCCACGCCGACGCCCGCGAGATGCTTGCTGGCGAATCCGCAGCCCGGCTGATTCGGGTTGACGATGGCGTCGGCGGCCGGGAGCCGGGAACCCGGGAGGTGATGGTCGGTGATCAGCACGCGGATGCCCCGCGCGTGCGCCGCCGCCACGCCCTCGACGCTCGAGATGCCGTTGTCGACGGTGATGATCAGGTCCGGCTCGCGCTCCGCGGCGAGATCGACGATTTCGGGCGTCAGCCCGTAGCCGTATTCGAAGCGGTTCGGCACCAGATAATCGACGGCGGCTACGCCCATCTCGCGCAGCGCCCGCACGACGAGCGCGCAGCTCGTCGCCCCGTCGCTGTCGAAATCGGCCACCACCAGGATGCGGCCGCTGCGCGCGATGACGTCGCTCAGGAGTCGCACGGCCTCCTCGATGCCCTTCAGCTGTCCGGGCGGCAGCAGCCGTTCGAGCGAGCGATCGAGCTCGCGCGCTGAGTACACCCGCCGGGCACGGTAGGCGCGCCGGAGCACCGGATGCAGATCGCGCGGCAGTTCGTCGGGAACGCTTTCGTCGACCGTGCGGCGGACGATCGTTCGCGCGGCGGTAGGCCGCGGGAACGTCACGGTTCCCATCGGGGTACAGCCGGAAAATTCATTATTGTTCTGTCGGGTGTCTCGGCGCCCGTATGGTATCAGCGAAAGGCGCTCAACGGACGCCGTCTCCGCCACCAGCGGCGCGTCTGGGCCGCCGTGAGGCGGTAAGCGCCGCCGTCCACGTACAGCGTCAGCGCGGCGACCTCGTGCGCTCGAAGCGCCTGCAGGAGCGGCGCCATCCAGTCCCGCTCGAGCTGCTCGATGAACGAGCACCACTGCTCGCGCTCCCCGTACTGCACCGCCGCGCGCAGCTGGTCCAGCACGACGAGATGCGCACCGCGCCCGTTGGCCTGGCGTTGCCAGTCGGCGAAGCTGTCCGGGCGCGCGCCCGTCCGGACCTCCGCGAGCCGCGCGAGCGCGAGGCTCACCGGCTCTTCGCTGCTCACCTGCACCCACTCTACCGGCGCGACGCTCGGCAGACGACCTCCCCCCCAGAACCAGAGACTGTTGATGGGCAGCTCGCCGCGCTGCTCGCGGTCCGCATTCACCGCCGCGGTGTGCAACAGGATCTGGACTTCGTTCAGTAACGTGTGCCAGGCCTTGCCGTCGCGCCCCCGGGGCAGATACGGATGGATGTCCTTCCCTACGACGTGCGGCAGCGCCGTCGTCGTAATGCTAGGCACGTGCGGCGGCTTCAGGTACCAGCGCCCGGGGCGCGGTGCCTTGAGAAGCCAGCCCTCGGCGGCGTAGGCCTCGCTCACCTCCGCGGCGAGGCGGCTCGCCTCTTCCTGACCGAGCGGCACGGCCTGGGTATCGAACAGAATCAGGCGGTCCCGCTCGGGACGCAGGTGGACCGGGTCGGCGCGCAACCACCACCCCTTGTCGATGACGCCGAGATCGAGCACGCGGGTCACCGACGCGACCGGAAGATCGCCCTCCTCGGGGGCCTCCACGCCGAAAAGAGCGAAAAGCTGCTCTTCCAGGCATCCGTCCGGAGCGGGGAGCCGATCGGCTCGCGAGAGGATGGTGCCGAGCGCCGGTGCTGCCGGAATGTCGTCGTCCTCCCCGTCGTCGACAGCGAAGCCGAGGAGTCCGGGGATCAGGAGCGTCAAGGAAGATCTATCCGAAGAATCAGCGGTATAGATCACCTTTCGCGCCTTTCTTGTGAACTCGAGCGGATGGGTGCGAACACGCGGCCGGCACCGATTCTAGGGAAGTTCGAGGCGCAAAAACAGGCTTGAGGGCCTGGCCTGAGTCTTGCATTCACGGGGTTCAACGCCTTCATTTAGAACAGACAGTGTTCAGCGCGGAACGGCGGTTGGAACCGACAGCGAACCCGCGACCCACTCCCGCGGCCCCCACTCCCTCGACCAGCTCGACGACGCCGGCCGACTTCGCCCAGGCGCTGGGGGCTTATCGTTCCTGGTGCGACGACGTCTCGGCGGCGATCGCCGAGTACCAGACCTGGATCGAGCAGTACGGCGAGACCGACGGCGAGCAGGATCTGCGCATGTACGAACTCGTACAGCGCCTCAAGGACGAGCGTCTGCACGTCGCTCTAGTCGGAGAATTATCTCGCGGTAAAACAGAGCTCTTGAACGCACTCTTCTTCTCGAGCTTCAAGCAGCGTCTGCTCCCCGCAGGAGCCGGCCGCACGACCATGTGTCCGACGGAGCTGCGCTTCGACGAGAACGTCCCGCCCTGCGTGCGCCTCCTCCCTATCGAGACGCGCAAGACCGCAACCACGATCGCGGAGTACAAGACCACGCCGGTCCACTGGACCACCATCCACATCCTGCGCCCCGATTCGCCGGACGAAGTGCGCCAGGCGTTCCTCGAGGTCGGGCGTACCAAGAAGGTGAGCACGTGGGAGGCCCAGGAGCTCGGGCTGTATACCCCGCCGCCGGGCACCCGCCCCTCGGTCCAGACCACCGTCGAAGTGCCCGTATGGCGGCACGCGATCATCAACTTTCCCCATCCGCTGCTGCGGCGCGGCCTCGTCGTCCTGGACACCCCGGGGCTCAACGCGCTCGGCGCCGAGCCCGAGCTCACGCTGCGCATGCTGCCCGAAGCGCACGCGGTGCTGTTCGTGCTCGCCGCCGATGCCGGCGTGACCCGCAGCGACCTCGAAGTCTGGCAAAAGCACGTCATCGGCGCGCGCGGAGTGAACGGCCCCGGCCGCTTCGTGGTGCTGAACAAGATCGACATCCTGTGGGACGAGCTCCAGGACGCGAAGCGCGTTCAGGACACGCTGGCGCGGCAGATCCAGGAGACGGCCCGGACGCTGAACGTCGACCCGAAGAACGTGTTCCCGCTCTCGGCGCAGAAGGCGCTCGCCGGGCGCGCGAAAGAGGACCGCACGCTCGTGCTGCGCAGCGGCATCACGCAGCTCGAGCAGCGGCTTGCGCAGGACATCATCCCGGCCAAGCACGAGATCATTCGCAGCAAGGTGGTGTACGAAGTGAGCGGCCGGCTGCGCGACAGCTGCGCGCTCCTGCAGGCGCGCATCGCCCTCGTCGACAGGCAGCTCGCGGAGCTCAGGCAGCTCGGCGGCCGCAACGTCGACGTCATACACAAAATGGTCGCGCGCATGCGCGAGGAGAAGGACAAGTACGACCAGGAGCTCCAGGGCTTCGAGGCGACGCGCCTCGCGCTCGCGGCACAGGCGAAGACGCTGCTCGCGCCGCTCAGCCTCGCGAGCCTCGATACGCTCATCGCGGAGACGCGTAGCGCGATGCACGACAGCTGGACCACCCACGGCCTGAAGCAGGGCATGGCCGCGTTTTTCGCCGGCACGCGCGCACGCATGGAGGAGGTCGGCCGGCACGCCGAGAGCCTCAAGCGCGAGGTCGAGGCGATCTACGAGCGGCTGCACACGCAGTACGGCTTCGCCCGGCTGCAGCCGCCGCCCCTGTCCCTCCTGCCCTACGTGCTCGAGTTCAAGCGCCTCGAGGAGAAGGCGGAAGCGTTTCGGAACAGCCCGGTCACGGTGATGACCGAGCAGCACTTCGTGATCAAGAAGTTCTTCATCACGCTCGTCGCTCAGGCGCGGCACCTGTTCGACGAATGCAACAAGACGGCGCGCGCCTGGTTCCAGGCGCTGGTCGCACCGCTGTACGCGCAGCTGCGCGATCATCGCGCCGCCATCGACCGGCAGCTCGAGAGCCTGCGCAAGATCCACAAGAACGTCGACGCGCTGGGCGCCCAGATCGCGGATCGCGAGGCGGCGAAGCAGGATCTGCTGCGGCAGCTGCGGCTTCTCGAGGGCGTTCTCGAACGGATCCACCGCCCGCTGTGAGGGCCGCGCCCGGCCGCGCCGCCTGCGCGCTCGACGCGAAAGCCGCTTCTCTCGACCCGGTCGCTCGCCCTAGTCCCGGCTGGCCCAGGCGACCAGCCGTTCGGCGATCCGATCGAGTGGCAATACCTCGCACACGCCGCCCTCGCGAATGGCCCGCTCGGGCATGCCGAACACGAGGCTCGTGCTCTGATCCTGGGCGATCGTGAGCGCACCGTTGCGTCGCATCACGGACAGGCCGCGCGCGCCGTCGCCCCCCATTCCGGTGAGGATCACGCCGACGCCATGGAACCCCGCGGCCGCCGCGACGGAGTCGAACAGGACGTCGACCGAAGGACGATGCAGGTTCACGGGTTCCCCGTCGTACACCCGCACGCGGTACCCGTTCGCGGCGCGCGTGATGCCCATGTGCCGCCCCCCGGGAGCGATCAGCACCGTCCCCGGCTCCAGACGGTCGCCGTCGCTCGCCTCCCGGACCTCGAGCGCGCACTGCGCATTCAGCCGCTCCGCGAAGTAGCCCGTGAAGCGCGGCGGCATGTGCTGCACCACCACGATGGGCGGCATGCCCGCCGGCAGGCGCTGCAGAATCTCGCCGATCGCCTGGGTACCCCCCGTCGAAGCGCCGATCGCGATCAGTCCGTGCTCGCGCCGCCCGGCTGCGAGGACCCCCGGCACGGGGCGCTGCGGCGGCGGGAGCCGCGGCGCGCGGCCGAGCTGCACCTGCGCCGCCGCGCGCACTTTCGCGCGCAGCTCCGCGCCCACCGTCGGAATCATGGTCCGGGGATCGCCCTGCGGCTTCGCGACGACGTCCACCGCGCCGAGCTCGAGCGCCCGCAGCGTCGCGCTCGCGCCCTGCGAGGTGAGCGAGGAGACCATCACCACGGGCATGGGCCGCAGGCGCATCAGATTCTCGAGGAACTTGAGCCCGTCCATCCCCGGCATCTCCACGTCCAGCGTGAGGACATCCGGGTCGAGGCGCTTGATCTTCTCGCGCGCCACGTAGGGATCGGGCGCCGTGCCGACGACCTCGATGTCGTCGTCCTCGCTCAGGATCGCGCACAGGAGCTGCCGCATGACCGCGGAGTCGTCGATCACGAAAGCGCGGACTTTCGTGCCCGCGGGTCGCGGCGCAGACGGCGGGGCACCGGCGGTCGGCCCCATCAGAAGAGCTCCACGTCGCCGTCGAGGCGGCGGCGCTTGAGGCTGATGAGGTACACCATCTCCTCCTGCGCCGTGCGCTCGGCCTCCTGCTGACCGAGGTACTTCACGAACACCCGGCCCGAGCCCGTGTGGAACACCACGCGCCGCGGGTGATACCCGCCCACGTCCTGGGTCACGATCGGGATCCGCTCCTGTTCGAGAAACCTGCGGACGAACTCGATGTTGCGCTGCGGGACGCCGCGGGCGCTCTCCCGGATGCGCAGCACGTGGCCGCCGCCGAACACCTTGGCTCGAAAGCGCGTGCGGCTGGCCCCGAGCTTCATCAAGTCGCTGATCAGCAGCTCCATCGCGTAGACGCCGTAACGCGCGCTGTTCGGGTTTTTCGGATCGACCCCCTCGGGCAGCATGAAGTGGTTCATGCCTCCGATGCGGGTTTCGGGGTCGTATAGGCACGCGGCGATGCACGAGCCGAGCACCGTGTCGATCAGGAGCGGCTCGCGGCTCGCGCGCAATCCGCCGATGTGGATCGTCACGCGCGGCGTGTCGGCCTCGGCGTCCGGCAGGCGCCGGTGGGACGGACTGGGCGGTGCGGTCGTGCTCATGCGCTCCCCACGTACTGATACACGCTTTGGCCCATGTGCCGCAGCCGCCCGCCGGCATCGACGAGCGATTCCGAATGCCCGAGCAGCAGGTAGCCCTCGGGACGGAGCATACGGCTGAAGCGTTCGATCAGCCGCCGCTGCGTCGGGCGATCGAAATAGATGATCACGTTACGGCAGAAGATCGCATCGAACGGGCCGCGCATCGGCCAGGGATCGTCCATGAGATTCAGCCGCCGGAAGCGGATCAGTTCCTTGAGCGTCGCCTTCGCCCGCACGCGCCCGTCGTCGTCCGCGTCGAAGTACTTGTACAGCAGCGCCACCGGAACCCGCTCGGCCTGCTCGCGCGTGTATTCGCCGCGCTCCGCGTGCGCCAGCACGCGCGTGTCGATATCGGTCGCGAGGATGCGTATGTCCCAGAACTCCGCCGGCGAGAACGCTTCGCGCACGGTCATGGCGATGGTATAGGCCTCCTCCCCGCTCGCCGTGCCGGCGCTCCAGATCCGCAGGCGCCGCGCGCCGCGTGCCCGCACCTCCGGGAACAGGCGGTCCTTGAGGAAGCGGAAATGGTGCGGCTCACGGAAGAAGTCGGTCTTGTTCGTGGTGATGCAGTTGATCATCTCCACGAGCTCCTCGCCCTCCGGGTCGCGCTCGGTGAGCAGCGTGTAGTACTCGGCGAACGACTGGAGCTTGTGATGGCGCAGCCGCCGCGCCAGGCGCGCGTACATGAGTGCACGCTTGTGATCGGAGAGCGCGATTCCCGTGTGCGCGTGAATGAAGTCGCGCAACTGCCGGAACTCGGCGTCGGTCAGCCTGAACGTCGACAGTCCGACCAGAGGCGGCGGCGATACGAGCATGCGTCCACTTCGACGGCCGCGCTCGCCCGGAGCGCCGGGGCGCGGCGACCCCTACCCTAGAACTCGGTCCAGTCGTCGTTCGCTCCGGCCGCGCGGCGCGGCCGCAGCACCTGAACCTTGCCGTCCGCCGTCGCCGGCTTCGCCGGCGCCTCGCGCTTCGGGGCCGGCATCGGCCGCTTCGCCGGTGCGGGCGCGGCCGCCGGCGCCGAAGCCACGGTGCCGCCGGGCAGCTTGAACTCCGCCACCAGCCGCCGCAGATGCTCGGCCTGCGCGGACAGTGCCTGGCTGGTCCCCGTCAGCTGCTCGGCCTGAGCCGCGGTCGCCTGGGTGGCGTCGTCCATGTGCACGATCGCCCGGTTCACCTGCTCGATACCCGAAGCCTGCTCCTGGCTCGACGCGTTGATCTCCGATACCAGCTCGGCGACGCTCTTCACCTTGCCGACGATACTCTCGAGCTTGGCGCTGGTGATGCCGACCAGGTGCGCGCCGTCGCCGACCTTCTCGACGCTGTCGGTGATGAGCGCCTTGATCTCCTTCGCCGCCTGGGCGCTGCGCTGCGCCAGATTGCGCACCTCGCTCGCCACGACCGCGAAGCCGCGGCCGTGCTCGCCGGCGCGCGCCGCCTCGACCGCCGCGTTCAGCGCGAGCAGGTTCGTCTGAAACGCGATGTCGTCGATCACGCCGATGATGTCGGCGATCCGGTTGCTGCTCGCGTTGATGAGGTCCATCGACCGCTTGAGCGAGGCCGCCATGGTCACGCTCTCGTTCGCCGCCTCCGCCGACTCGGCCGCGAGCCGGTCGACCTGCACGGCGTTGTCGGCGTTGTGCTTGACCGTGCTCGTCATCTCCTCCATCGACGCGGCCGTCTCCTCGAGGGAGCTCGCCTGCGCCTGCGCCGAGGCCGAGAGCTGCTCGGCCGCGGCGTTCAGCTCCTGCGCGCCGCGATACACCGCCTCCGCGGTCTCCGCCACGCGCCGCAGGCTCTCGCTCAGGCGCTGCACCATGTTCTGCAGCAGCACGGCGGTCACGGCCGCATCGTCCGTGCGGCTGCGGTCGACGTCGATGGAAACGGTCAAGTCGCCCTCGCTCAGGCGCCGCAGCACCTCGTGCAGCCGCTGCAGCGGCTGGGTGATCGTGCGGCCGGCGTAGAGAACGACGCCGCCGGCGAGAACCAGCGCCGCTACGAGCAGCACCCACGCCCACGTGCGCGCGTCGCGGTAGATGCCTTCGAGGCGTGCATAGGCCGCATCCGCCGCCTGCGCCTCCGCCGCCCCCTGCACCGCCTGAACCGCGCCGTGCACCTCGCCCGCCAGCCGGTTCATCCGGCTCATGCCGTAGAGACCGGTTGCGGCGCTCCCTGTCAGCACGAGCAGCACAACGCCCGCCGCGAGCAGCAGCCTGCCGCGTACACCCGCTCCCTTCGCCCGTATCGTTCTCATTTCCGTTCCAGCTCCCGTATCACGCCGCGGCTTCGGCGGCCTCGGCCAGCGTTTCGTGGCTGACCAGCTTCTCCACGTCGATCAGCACCAGCAGCTTGTCGTCGACCTGCGCCAGGCCCTGCACGAACTGGCGGTTCGCCTGCCCCTCGAACTCGGGCGGCGTGCGCCGGTCCTCGGGCGAGAGCGCGATCACGTCGCTCACGGCGTCGACCACGAGGCCGGCGAGGCGCCCGCCGACGTTCACGACCACGATGACCGTGAGCGCGTCGTACGGAACCTCCTCGAGATTGAACCGCAGCCGCAGGTCGATGATCGGGACGATCGTGCCGCGCAGGTTGAGAACGCCCTTGATGTAGCGGGGCGAATTCGGCAGCGGCGTTACCTTGGTCCACCCGCGTATCTCCTGCACCTGCGTGATGGGAATGCCGTAGTCCAGGCCGTCCAGGCGGAACGTGAGGTACTGCTCGGAATCGCCCGCGCGCGCCGCGCCGGTAACGGAGACTGTATCGTGCATGGTTGGCCCTCTTAATGAACTGCTGTCGAGACCGCCGCCTGCGCCGCGCCGAGCGCGGCCGGGGCGGCCAGGGAGGCGGCGCTGTACGCCTGCCGCACGAGACTGCCGGCGTCGAGTATCAGCGCGACCGTGCCGTCGCCGAGGATCGTCGCCGCCGAGATCCCCTCGAGCCGCGCGCAGTGCGGCTCGAGGCTCTTCAGCACCACCTGCTGCTGCCCGAGGAGCTCGTCGACGAAGAGCCCCGCGCGCCTGCCGTCCGCCTCGATGATCACCACGATGCCCTGATCGAGCTCGCGCGCGCGCCCCGGCAGATTGAACAGCCGGTCGAGCCGCAAGAGCGGCAGGTACTCCCCGCGCACGCCGATGATCTCCGGCCCGCCGGCCGGCTGGCTCACGCGCTCCGGGTGTACCCGCAGCGTCTCGGCGATCCACGCGAGCGGCAGGATGTAGACTTCGCTCCCGACCTGCAGGCTCATGCCGTCGACGATGGCGAGCGTGAGCGGCAGACGAATGATGAAGCGCGTACCCCGGCCCGGGGCCGAGCTCACCTCGACACCGCCGCCGAGCGCGCGAATGTTGCTGCGCACCACGTCCAGCCCCACGCCGCGGCCCGAAAGATCGTTGACCGATTCCGCGGTGGAGAAGCCGGGCAGGAATATGAGCTCGTCGATCTGCGCCGGCTCGAGCTCGGCCTCCGGCGCAACGAGACCGAGGGCGCGCGCCTTGGCGAGAATGCGCTCCCGGTCCAGCCCGCGGCCGTCGTCGGACACCTCGATCACGACGTTGCCCGCCTTGTGATAGGCATCGAGCCGGATGGTCCCGTACGCGGGCTTCCCTGCGCGCCGCCGCTCCTCCGGCGTCTCGATCCCGTGGTCGATGCTGTTGCGCACCAGGTGCGTGAGCGGATCGGTGATGCGCTCGATGATCGCCTTGTCGAGCTCGGTGCGTTCGCCGCTGATCACGAGCTCCACCTGCTTGCCGAGCATGGCCGAGACGTCGCGCGCGAGCCGCGGGAAGCGGCTGAACACGAAGCCGATCGGCAGCATGCGAATGCCGAGAACGGCGTCCTGCAGGTCGCGCGTGTGCCGCTCGAGCTGCGCAATGCCGGCGCGCAGCCGCGCGAGCCGGTCCGGCGTGAAGTCTTCGACGAGCTGCGACAGCATCGTCTGCGTGATCACAAGCTCGCCCACGATGTCGACGAGCGCGTCCACCTTGGCGGTGGCCACGCGAATCGAGGTCGCCCCCTTCTCTTCCGTCCTCGGCGCCGGGTCGCCCGGCGCAGCCGCCGCCGCGATCGGACGCAGCTGCAGCTCGCAGTCCCCGACCACCCAGGCGAACACGTCGTCGAGCGCGCTGCGCGCCACCGGCTTCTGCAGCGTGAGGCTCCAGCCGAGATAGCAGAGCTCCGGATCGAAGGCATCCCACGGCGGCAGCGTGGACGTATCGGCGCGCACCACGAGCTGCCCGAGCTCGGCGAGCGCGCGCAGCAGCCGCAGCGGGTCGTTGCCCGTGTGAAAGAAGCGTTCGTGCGGGCGGAATTCGATTTCCCAGCCGCTCCCCGTGCTCGCGACGGGCTCGGGCGCCGACGATGCCGGCCGCCCCGCCGTTTGCGCGCGCTCGAGCGCGATGCGCAGCGCCTCGGCCTCCGCCGGTGGCGCACCGCCGCCGCGCGCCGCCAGTACGATCGCCCGCAGGCAATCGACCGCGCGTATCAGGAGCCCCACGACGTCGAGGTCGAGCGCGCGCCGACCGGAGCGGATGTCGTCGAGCAGCGACTCGAGCGCGTGCGCGAAATGCGCGACCTCGGCGAAGCCGAACGTGCCGGCCCCGCCCTTTATCGAGTGCGCCGCGCGGAAGATGCGGTTGAGGCGTTCGGCGTCGACCTCCTGCACGCCGCCGCTTCGCTGCAGCATGCGCTCGATGTCGAGCAGCTCCGCCTCCATGGCGGCGACGCCTTCGAGGCTCTCCTCGAAAAACGTCGCATGGAATCGCTGCAGATCGATCGCCACGCCGTTACCCCAGAACCTTGCGCACGACCTCGACCAGCTGCTCCGGATTGAACGGCTTGACGATCCACCCGGTCGCGCCGGCGCTGCGACCCTGGTCGCGCTTGTCGGCCTGCGATTCGGTGGTGAGCATCAGGATCGGGGTGAACTTGTACTGCTCCATCGCGCGCAGCGACTTCACCAGCGCGATGCCGTCCATGTTCGGCATATTGACGTCCGCGATGACCAGATCCACCTTGCGGTCCTGAGCGAGCTTGAGCGCTTCAGCACCGTCCGCCGCCTCGATCACCTCGTACCCCGCGCTCCCCAGCGTGAAGCTGATCATCTGCCGCATGGACGCGGTGTCGTCTACCGTCATGATCGTTGGCACTGATCTCCTCCTTCCGCGCTAGAACAGCTCCACGGACGGCCCGCTCACGGGCGCACCAACCGCCCGCAGCTTGCGAATCACGGAATCGCCCGCGTCGTCCTCTGCCGGCGGCGCCGGCGCCGCCGTCGTCGTCTCCGCTCCCTCCGCGGGCCGCGTGGGCAGCAGGTTCTTCCCCACGGCCATGGTCTCCTGCATGAGGTGGAACAGCGTGCGGCGCAACTCGTCCATCGGCTCGAGCATCGCCTTGAGCTTCTGGCTGGTGATGTCGTGGAACTGCAGCGACACCACCACGTTGTGCACGTCCTGGGCGATCTCCCGGCTGATGGTGTTGATGCGGCTCACGGTCTCCGCCACCTCCCGGTTCTTCGTCTCGAGCGAGCGCGTGAGCTCGAGCACTTCCTGCTTGATTTTGAGCGCGTGCTCCATGTCCGCGGCGGATAGATTGCGCATGTCGCCGTAGGTCTTGTGCAGGCCGACCTTCACCGCCTTGAGGTGCTGGCGGATGCGGTCGCTGAACTCGTGCGACCGCTGGCTCAGGCGCCGGATCTCCTGTGCGACGACGGAGAAGCCGCGCCCGTGCTCGCCCACGCGCGCCGCCTCGATGTCGGCGTTGAGCGCGAGCAGGCTCGTCTGGTCTGCGAGCTTCTCGACGTCGAGCAGGAAGCCGTCGATCGCCTGGGTACGGCTCTGCACGCCGTCGAGCTCCTTGACCATCTGCACCGAGAGATCGGCCACGCGTACGACCTCGTCGGCCATCTTGGTGAGACGCTCGTCGGACACGCGGATGAAGTCCGTCAGCGACTGCGGCGCGCCGTCGCCCGCGCCGCCCTGCGTGCCTTCGAGCAGCTCCATGGCCTCGCGCGCCTGCAGCGTCGCCTTGTTGATGACCGCCTGGAAGCTGCTCGAGATGGTGTTCGCCGCCTGCTCGGTGTGCTGCACGACCGCGTGGATCTCCTTGCGCAGCACGAGCGCGGCCTCGCTGTAGCGATGCGCCACGTCCACCCACCGGCGCAGCAGGTCCTCGAGCCGGCGGCGGTGGTTGTCCGCCTCCATGCTCTGCAGGATCTCGTCGACCGGCGGAATCTCGCCGATCTCCTTGTTGGTCTCGCGCAGCAGCGCGGCGATCTCGTCCTCTTCCGCCGTCGCCGCGGCGTCCGGCGCACCGCCGCTAGCCGGCGCGAGCGCCGCGGACGCCTGCTGCGCGCGGTAGCGCTTGAGACCGTGCCCGAGGAGCAGCACGACGGCGATCAGCGTCGCGCAGCCGCTGCCGACCGCGACCACGGTCGGCACGTGCGAGAGCGTCCACGCCCACGAGCCGACGCAGGCGGCAGCGGCCCAAGCCCACCAGCGGGTAGCGAGCGATGCGGGAATCATCGCGGCAGCCCCAGAGCCGTCGAGAGGCCGAGCAGCTCGGCGCCCGTCGCCAGCGCGGTGCTCACCGCCCGCCACCGAAGATCGACGCCGCGCGCGCGGGCGCTCTCGAGAAACGCGAGCAGAAGCTGAAGCCCGGCGGCGTCGACGCGTTCGAGCCGGGCGGCATCGATCTCGAGCGGGAGCGCACGAACCAGCGCTTCGTTCAGCGTCGCGCGCGCGGCGCGCGCTTCGCGCACGTCGAGCGTGCCCTGAAGCGCCACCTCGGTACGGTCGGTCTGGCAGGTCAAGCTAACCGGCTGCATCGTGTGTGGTGTATCGCGGCGCGCTTGGCCGGCGGCGTCACGACCACGTTGCGCATCCGTTCTTTGTCGCTTCTGTAAGTAAAGCAACAGATATGCCAAATAACAGGGACATATGCGGCCGCGCGCCCACGCGCCGACATTCCGGCGCGGTACGCAAGTATCTGGATGGAAAGGGAAAAGCGGCTAAGCCAGCCGCTCGAGGATTGCGCGCTCGACGGCGGCTGCTTCCGCCGCGACGCGGGTCACGGGCGAAGTATTGTGCTTGATGGCGATGTCAGGATCCTTGAGGCCGTGGCCGGTGAGCGTGCAGACGATCCGGCTGCCGGCGGGAATGCGTCCGCCGCGCAGATCGCGCAGCACGCCGGCGATCGAGACGGCCGAAGCCGGCTCGCAGTAGATGCCTTCGCGGCTCGCGAGCAGCCGCTGCGCGGCGAGGATCTCCTCATCCGTGCATTCGTCGAACCAGCCTCCCGACTCCCTTTGCGCGGCCCACGCCTTGTCCCACGACTGCGGATGGCCGATGCGGATCGCGGTGGCGACCGTCTCCGGCTCGTCGATCATGTGCCCCCGCAGGAACGGCGCGGCGCCGGCCGCCTGGTACCCGACCATGACCGGCCGCCGGCGCGCGATGCCGAGCTCGTGATACTCGCGGTAGCCCATCCAGTAGGCGCTGATGTTGCCGGCGTTGCCGACCGGCAGGCAGTGATAATCGGGGGCATCGCCGAGCGCTTCCACGATCTCGAATGCCGCCGTCTTCTGTCCGTGCAGACGGTAGGGATTGATCGAGTTGACGATGGTGACCGGCGTGCGCTCGGCCATGCGCTTGACGAGCTGCATGCCGGCGTCGAAGTTGCCGGCGATCTGGAGCACGGTCGCGCCGTGCACCATCGCCTGCGCCAGCTTGCCGAGTGCGATCTTGCCCTCGGGGATCAGCACGAAGCACGCCACGCCGGCGCGCGCCGCGTACGCCGCGGCGGACGCGGATGTATTGCCGGTCGACGCGCAGATGATCGCGCGCGCGCCCTCCGCCACCGCCTGGGTGACGGCGACCGTCATGCCCCGGTCCTTGAACGAGCCGGTCGGATTGAGGCCCTCGTACTTGACGTAGAGCTCCGCCTCGACGCCCGCTTCCCGCAGGATGTTCTCGAGCCGGATCAGGGGGGTGTTACCCTCCCCGAGCGAGATCGGGCGCGCCGCCGGCGCGAGCGGAAGGCGCGTCCGGTAGCGGTCGATCAGCCCCGTGTAGCGCGGCGGCGCGTCAGTGCCAGTCGGCATGGAGGTGCTCCAGACGGATACGGATCACGCGGCCGCGGATCGCGGCGAGCCGCTCGATGCGCGCGATCGCCTCGTTCATGCGCTGCTCGACGATCGGGTGCGTCAGGATGATCACCGGAACGATGCCGTCGCCGTCCGCGTCCTCCTTCTGCAGAATCGCCTCGATGCTGATGCCCGCGTCGCCGAGTATACGCGTGACGTCGGCGAGCACGCCCGGGCGGTCCTCGGCGTGCAGCCGCAGGTAGTACGACGTCCGCACCTGCGTCATCGGCAGGATCGGGATATCCGCTAGCGCGTCCGGCTGGAACGCGAGGTGCGGCACGCGATTCGTCGGATCGGTCGTCAGCGTCCGCACCACGTCGACCAGATCCGCGACCACCGCCGATGCCGTGGGCTCGGCGCCGGCACCCGCGCCGTAGTACAACGTCGGTCCAACCGCATCGCCCTTCACCACCACCGCGTTCATCGCACCGTCGACGTTCGCGAGCAGTCGGCGCTCCGGAATCAGCGTGGGATGCACGCGCAGCTCCACGCCGTTCTCGGCGCGACGCGCGATGCCGAGGAGCTTCAGCCGGTAGCCGAGCTCCTCGGCGTACGCCACGTCCGTGCGGGTGACCTCGCGGATGCCCTCCACGTACGCGTCGGCGAACTTGAGCGGAATGCCGAATGCGATCGCGGCGAGGATGGTCAGCTTGTGCGCGGTATCGATGCCGTCGATGTCCAGGCTGGGATCGGCTTCCGCGTAGCCGAGCCGCTGCGCCTCGGCGAGCACCTCGGCGAACTCGGCGCCGCGGTCGCGCATTTCCGAGAGGATGTAGTTGGTGGTGCCGTTTATGATGCCCGCGACCCACTCGATGCGGTTCGCCGCGAGTCCTTCGCGCATCGCCTTGATGATCGGGATGCCGCCCGCGACCGCCGCCTCGAACGCGACCATGAC
Source organism: Burkholderiales bacterium (assembly GCA_036563785.1). GTDB lineage: Bacteria > Pseudomonadota > Gammaproteobacteria > Acidiferrobacterales > Sulfurifustaceae > JACQFZ01. The sequence goes on from DATCLR010000227.1 coordinate 16,242, forward strand.
GCCGCGGTCCTGCGCCGCACGGAAGATCTCGTTGCCGTGCAGCGCGATCAGCGCCTTGTTCGCCGTCACGACGTGCTTGCCGTTCGCGATCGCCTGCAGCACCAGCGTCCGCGCGGGCTCGTAGCCTCCGATCAGCTCGACCACGACGTCGATCGCCGGATTCGTCACCACGCGCTCGGCGTCCGTCGTGAGCTCGACGTTATCGAGCGGGCAGGCCCGCCGCTTCGTGAGATCGCGCGCGGCCGCCTGTACCACCTCGATGCGCCGGCCCGCGCGCCGGGTGATTTCCTCGCGGTTGCGCGAAAGCACCGTCAGCGTGCCGCAGCCGACCGTGCCGAGCCCCAGCAGACCGACGCGAACCGGCTCCGCGGCGACGTCGCGCGGCGGAAAATCGGACGCCGGGCGGTTCATGCGCTGCTGCGCTTGGCGTCGACCAGCACGCGGTCGCGCCGGAAGAGCTCGCGCAGCGAGCGGATCGCCTGGCGCGTGCGGTGCTCGTTCTCGATGAGCGAGAAGCGGACGTACTCGTCGCCGTACTCGCCGAAGCCGATGCCCGGCGAGACCGCGACCTTGGCCTCGGCGAGCAGCTTCTTCGAGAACTCGAGCGAGCCGAGGTGACGGTAGGGTTCCGGAATGCGCGCCCAGACGAACATCGTCGCCTTGGGCTTCTCGACCGGCCAGCCCGCCGACTCGAGGCCGCTGCAGAGCACGTCGCGGCGCTTCTGGTACGTGCGTCGGATCTCCTCGACACAGTCCTGCGGCCCCTCGAGCGCGAGTATCGCCGCGACCTGGATCGGCGTGAACGTACCGTAGTCGAAGTAGGACTTGAGCCGGGCGAGCGCGCCGACGAGGCGCTCGTTGCCGCACATGAAGCCGATGCGCCAGCCCGGCATGTTGTAGCTCTTCGAGAGCGTGAAGAACTCGACTGCCACCTCCTTGGCGCCGGGCACCTCCAGGATCGAGGGCGCACGGTAGCCGTCGAACACGATGTCGGCGTAGGCGAGATCGTGCACTATCCAGATGCCGTGCTCCCGCGCGATCGCCACCACCTGCTCGAAGAACGGCAGGTCCACGCACTGCGTGGTCGGATTCGCGGGAAAGTTGAGCACCAGCATCTTCGGCTTCGGCCACGAATCCCGAATCGCCTTCTCGAGCTCGGCGAAAAAGTCGACCTCGGGGGTGAGCGGTACGTGGCGGATATCGGCGCCGGCGATCACGAAACCGTACGGATGGATCGGGTACGCCGGATTGGGCACGAGCACGGCGTCTCCGCGATCCATGGTCGCGAGCGCCAGGTGCGCCAGCCCCTCCTTCGAGCCGATCGTGACAATCGCCTCGCGCTCGGGATCGATGTCGACGTCGAAGCGCCGCTTGTACCAGTTCGCGATCGCGCGCCGCAGCCGGGGGATGCCGCGCGAAACCGAGTAGCGGTGGGTGTTCTCGCGGCGCGCGACCTCGCAGAGCTTCTCGACGATATGCGGCGGCGTCGGGCCGTCGGGGTTGCCCATCCCGAAGTCGATGATGTCCTCGCCGCGGCGACGCGCCTGCGCCTTGAGATCGTTGACGATGTTGAAAACGTACGGCGGGAGCCGCTTGATTCTCGGAAACTCGTCCATTGCTTACCGCGGCCGGGCCGCTGATGTAGTATGCGAGTATGAGAGCGCGAGACCGTTTCTATTATAGGGTCTGGACCAGCGGCTGGAAATCGCCGGCCCGCGGCGCGACGCGCACCTGCGCCGCCGGCGGCGACGGTCGTTGCGGACGCGGCGACGGAGCGCGGGCACCATGAAGATACAGCTCGACCAGGTCGGCCAGCAGAACGCCGTTCGTGCGTACGCGCCCGGCCGGATCACCATCAACGAGGACACCTATACGGCGAGCCTGATCATCACTCCCGAGCGCATCATCCCCGACTGGCCCCCGCGAGCCTTCGGCGACATTACCGAGGACGATATCGCGGCGATCACCGCGCTCGAGCCGGAGGTCGTGCTGCTCGGCACCGGAGACCGGCTGCGCTTTCCCGCGCCGGCGCTCACGCGACCCCTGATCGAGGCGGGGGTCGGCTTCGAAGTGATGGATACCTGGGCGGCGTGCCGAACCTACAACGTGCTGATGAGCGAGGGTCGGCGGGTCGCCGCGGCGCTGCTGATCGAGGTCGGCGTCTGACCGGGTTTTCGGCGCATCCCGGCGGTCGGCGATCCTGCGGGCGGCAAGGCAGCCGGATGGCCGCGGCCGGACCCTAGAACAGCGAGTCGACCGAGAAGCCGGCGCGCTCGAGAATCACGCGCAGACGCTTCAACGCCTCCACCTGGATCTGGCGCACGCGCTCGCGAGTGACGCCGATATCGGCCCCGACCTCTTCGAGCGTCGAGATCTCGCGGCCGTTGAGCCCGAAGCGGCGCTCCACCACCTCGCGCTGCTTGTCGTTGAGCTCGTTCAGCCACGCCTCGATCAGCGCCTGGAGGTCTTCCTGCTGGCGCACTTTCTCCGGGTCGAGCGTCCGCTCGTCGGCGATCGCATCGAGCAGCGAACGATCCGGGTCGTCGTCGAGCGGCGCGTCGATCGAGGCCAGGCGCTCGTTGAGCCCGAGCATCCGCTTCACGTCTTCGATCGGCTTGTCGAGGAGCTGTGCGACTTCCTCGGGCGTCGGCTCGTGGTCGAGCTTCTGCGCCAGATAGCGCGCCGCGCGCTGGTAGATGTTGATCTCCTTGAGAACGTGCACCGGCAGCCGGATCGTGCGCGTCTGGTTCATGATGCCGCGCTCGATCGTCTGGCGGATCCACCAGGTCGCGTAGGTCGAGAAGCGGAAGCCGCGCTCCGGATCGAACTTCTCGACCGCCCGGATCAGGCCGAGGTTGCCTTCCTCGATGAGGTCGAGCAGCGCGAGGCCGCGGTTCATGTATCGCCGCGCGATCTTCACCACCAGGCGCAGGTTGCTCTCGATCATGCGCCGGCGGGCTGCCGCATCGCCCTGCTGGGCGCGGCGCGCGTAATACACTTCTTCTTCCGCCGTGAGCAGCGGGGAGAAGCCTATTTCCTTCAGGTACAGTCTGGTGGCGTCGGCCTGGGCGTAGTCGTCGTCATCCGCGCCGCTATCCTCGTCCGCGTCCTCCGCCTCGACATCCGGCGGTTCCTGCTCCTCGTCGACTTCCTCTTCGCCGTCGACCACCGACGCGATGTCGTCGTCGGCTTCCTCGATCGGGCGCCGGCCGCGCCTGGTTGCGCCCGGGGACTTGCTCTTCTTACGGGGACCCGACGGTTTGCGTGGGGACATGCCTACTTCTTCGGAAGATAGTCCAATGGATCAACCGGTACACCGCGTCGGCGAATTTCGAAGTGCAGTTTGACGCGGTCAGTTCCGCTGCTGCCCATCGCGGCGATCTTCTGCCCGGCCCTTATCACGCTCCCTTCTTGCACGTAGATCGCGCCGCAGTGCGCGTATGCACTGAGAAAATCCGCGTTGTGCTTGATGATAATAAGCTGTCCGTATCCGCGAAGTCCACTGCCCTGATACACGACCTTGCCCGCAGCCGCGGCGCGCACGTCCTGTCCTTCCTTGCCCGCGATGTCGATGCCTTTCGCGCCGCTGCCGGGCGCGAACCGCGCGATCACGCGACCCTCCGTCGGCCACTGCCATGCGATCGTTCCCGTCGCCGTCATGTCGTCGTCCGCGCGCGGCTTGCGACTCGCGCGCACCGCGGGCGCGGCGCCGCGTGCACCTGCTTCGGGCGGCGCGATACGAAGGCGCTGCCCCGGCTGGATGACGTAAGGCGGCTCGAGTCCGTTCCACGCGGCGAGATCCTTGTACGAAACGCCGACGTCCTGCGCGATCGCATAGAGCGTGTCGCCGCGCGCGACCACGCGATAGCCGGGCGGTGACGGCGGCGATTCCGGCGCCGGTGTGCGCGCCGCGGGCGGCGGATACAGCCGCAACCGCTGCCCGGGGCGGATCAGATACGGCGGCTCCAATCCGTTCCATTCCGCGAGCTCGCGGTAGTCGCGCCCCGATTCCCAGGCGATGCTGTAGAGCGTGTCGCCCGCGACCACTTCGCGGTACGGCGCCTCGGGCCCCCGCGCGGGCGTGCCGCGCTCCTGCACGACGGCCGACGTGCGCGCCGCGCAGCCGACGGCGCCGGACAGGAGACCGATCGCGAGACACAAACCGGCGCGCCAAGGTCGTCCGTGCCTGCGCACGATGCCGGCGGCCTCAGGCGGGATCCTCGATCAGGGGGACGAAGCTGACGCGCGCGAGCCGCTCGTGCACGTATCCGGAGTCCGTGCGCCGCACGACCAGGAGCTCCTGTGCGTTCGCCGGCCCCACGGGAATCACCAAGCGCGCGCCCGGAGCGAGCTGCTCGAGCAGCGCGTTCGGCAGTCTGGCGGGCGCGGCGGTGACGATGATGCCGTCGAAGGGCGCGTGCTCCGGCCAGCCGCGGCTGCCGTCGCCGAGCTTGAACTGGACGTTGCGCACCCCGAGCCGCAGCAGCCGCCCCCGCGCCACGCGCAGCAGCGGCTCGAGCCGCTCGATGGAATACACCTGCTTGACGAGCCGCGCGAGCACGGCGGTCTGGTAGCCCGACCCCGTGCCCACCTCCAGCACGCGGTCCAGCTGCCCGCCCCCGCGCAGCAGCTCGGTCATGCGCGCGACGATGTAGGGCTGCGAAATCGTCTGCCCGTAGCCGATCGGCAGCGCCGTATCCTCGTAGGCGCGGCTCGCGAGCGCTTCGTCGATCAGAAGGTGCCGCGGCACGTTGCGGATGGCGTCGAGAACGGCCTCGTCCTTGATCCCCTCCCCGCGCAGCCGCTGCACCAGGCGCTCGCGCGTGCGCGGAGAGGTCATGCCGATGCCGTTGATATCCGCCACGTTCCCTCGCTCACAGGCTCTTGAGCCAGGAAGCCACCTGCTCCAACGCAGTATATCGGGTCATGTCGACCTGCAAAGGGGTGATCGAGACGGCGTTGCGCCGGATCGCATCGAAGTCCGTCCCCGGGCCAGCGTCCGCTTCCGGACCCGACGGCCCGATCCAGTAGATCGGATTGCCGTACGGATCGCTGGCCCGGTACGCCGCCTCCGCCTTGTGCCGATATCCGAGCCGCGTCGCCTCGAAGCCGGTGATCTCGTCGAGCGGCAGATCGGGCACGTTCACGTTGAGGATGGTGTCGGCCGGGAGCGGATCCTGCCGCAGGCGGTGGACCAGACGCACCGCGATGTGCGCGGCGGTCTCGAAATGGCGGCCGTTCGAGCCGACGAGCGAGATCGCGATCGCCGGCGCGCCGAGAAAGCGGCCCTCGATCGCAGCCGCGACGGTGCCCGAATAGAGCACGTCGTCGCCGAGGTTGGCGCCACGATTGATGCCCGACACCACCATGTCCGGCTGGCGCTCCATGAGGCCCGTCACTGCGAGATGCACGCAATCGGTGGGCGTGCCGTCGACGTACGTGAATCCGTTGTCGGCGCGCCGTACGCGCAGCGGTCGATCGAGCGTCAGGGAGTTGCTGGCGCCGCTTCGATCGCGGTCGGGCGCCACGACTTCGACTTCGGCGATCTCGGCGAGCGCGCGGGCAAGGCAGGCGAGCCCCGGCGCGAGGTAACCGTCGTCGTTGCTGACCAGGATGCGCATGCGCTGCGCTCAGCGAGCCCTGCGCGTGCAGGCCTCGCCGCGCATCCTCGAGCACGGATGCTCAAACGGAAGGCTCATGTGCGAAACCGGGGTCGGTGCGAGAAAAGCCGGATCCGGGATTATGGTCGGGGCGGCGGGATTTGAACCCACGACCACCACCACCCCAAGGTGGTGCGCTACCAGGCTGCGCTACGCCCCGCTCGGTTGCTTTGCGACCGCGTGCATTCCACGGCCGGGCGCTATGATACGCGAGCGCGCGCGACCTGACAAAACCGCATCGGATCTAGGGACCGTCGAGGAGCCGCAGCACTTCTTCGAGCTCGGCGATGAGCGTCCGCACCGCCTGCGCCCGCTCGCGCTCGAGCGACGACGTCGGGTTCTCCATGGCGAGCTTGTTGCGGGCGCCGCTGATCGTGAAGCCTTCGACGTACAGCAGGTTGCGGATCTGGCGAATCAGCACCACGTCGTGGCGCTGGTAGTAGCGCCGGTTGCCGCGGCGCTTCACGGGCTTGAGCTGCGGAAATTCCTGCTCCCAGTACCGTAGCACGTGCGGCTTCACCGCGCACAGCTCGCTCACTTCACCGATGGTGAAGTAGCGCTTGCTGGGAATGGGCGGCAGCTCGAGATTGTCGGCCGGGTCAAGCATTCACTTCAGCCTGGTTGTTGGTCTTATCGGCTGAGGGCATCCTTTCCGCCTTCAGGCGGACATTGCGCTCCACGCGTTCTTTGAGCTTGTGGCTCGCCCGGAACGTCACCACACGCCGGGCGGTAATCGGGATTTCCTCGCCGGTCTTCGGGTTGCGGCCCGGACGGGAGTTCTTGTGCCGCAGCCCGAAGTTGCCAAAACCAGACAGCTTGACGTGCTCCCCGTTCACGAGAGCGGCGCGAATGTGCTCGAAGAACAGCTCGACGAATTCCTTGGCCTCGCGCTTGTTGAGCCCAAGCTCGTTGAACAGGCTTTCGGCCAGGTCCGCCTTGGTCAGCGCCATATCGATGCTCGGTTCCGTGGTTGTTGTACGATCGCCGCCCGCTACCGCCGTAACTGGGCCCCCAGGCTGGCCTGCAGAGCCTCGATTACCTGCGCTTCGAGCGCGTCTACCTCCGACTCTCTAAGGGTGCGCGAAGAATCCTGGAAGGTCAAGCCCAAAGCCAAACTTTTTCTTCCTGAATCAATACCTTCGCCGCGATATACATCGAACAGCTGAAGATTGGTGAGAAGCGGTCCTGCGGCCCGACGTACGGCATCCAGAACGGTCTGCGCCTCCGTAGTCTCGGGCACGACCACAGCGAGGTCGCGGCGCACGGCCGGGTAGCGGGATATCTCGACGAATGCCGGGATCCGTCGCTCGAGCAGCGCATCGAGACGCAGCTCGAACAGCACCACCTTGCCGATGTCCAGGCGCGCCTGCAGCGCAGGATGGAGGGTACCGATCCAGCCGACCCCTTCTCCCCCTAGATGTATAGCAGCACTTTGCCCGGGATGCAGCGCCGGGTGGACGGCCGGGACGAAGCGCACGTCGCCCGAGCGCCCGGTGAGCGCGAGCACTGCTTCGACGTCGCTCTTGACGTCGTAGAAATCGACCTCCCGCCGCGGAAGCCCCCATTGCTCGGGCACGGCCGCGCCCGCGACCGCGCCCGCGAGCATGACTTCCTCGCGCGCCGCCGGCTGCGTCACGAAGCGGCGGCCGATCTCGAAGATCCGGATGCGGTTCTGCTGGCGGTTGCGGTTGTAGCGCAGCGCCTGCAGCAGCCCCGCCCAAAGGGTCGTGCGCATCACCGCCATGTCGGCGCTGATCGGGTTGCTCAGGCGCTCGGGGGGTGACCCCGGGTCGAGCAGCTGCTGGAGCTCCGGATCGACGAAGCTGTAGGTGATGACCTCCTGGTAATCGCGATCGACGAGCATCGCCCGCAGCCGGGCCACGCTCTGCCGGCTTTCGGGCAGCTCGGGCGCCCGCGCGGGCGCCGCCGGCAGCGTCACCGGAATCCGGTCGTATCCGAGAACGCGCGCCACCTCTTCGATCAGATCGACCTCGATGCCGATGTCGAACCGGTACGGCGGCGGCACCACGCGCCACCCCTGCTTGTGCCGCTGCACCTTCATGCCGAGCCGCTTCAGAATGTCCGCCACCCGGCCCGGCTCGACCGCCATCCCGAGGAGCTGCGCGAGCCGCTCGGCGCGCAGCACGATCGGAGCCCGCTCGCGCGGCGCGGCGCCGGCGACCGCGATCGGCCCGGCCCGGCCGCCCGCAATCTCGAGCAGCAGCGCGGTGGCGCGCTCGAGCGCGCGCACCGGCAGCGTCGGATCCACGCCGCGCTCGAAGCGCTGCGAGGCGTCCGTCTGGATACCCATCGCGCGCGCGTACCGCGCCACGGTCATCGGCTCGAAATGGGCGCTCTCGAGGAAGACGGCGTCGGTCTCCTCACTCACCGCGGTTTCCTCGCCGCCCATGACACCGGCGAGCGCGATCGGCCCGCGGTCGTCGGCGATGAGCAGCGCCCCGCGCGGCAGCGGAACGCGGCGGCCGTCGAGCAGCGTCAGCGCCTCGTTCTCGGCGGCCGTGCGCACACGAATGCCGCCGCGCAGCTTGGCGAGGTCGAAGGCGTGCATCGGCTGGCCGAGCTCTAGCATCACATAGTTCGTGACGTCGACGACCGGATGCAGGCTGCGCACACCGGCGCGCCGCAGCCGCTCGCGCATCCAGGGCGGTGTGCGCGCCCCGCGATCGAGCCCTTCGATCACGCGTCCGGCATAGCGCGGGCAGGCCGCGCGCGCCTCGATGCGCACCGCCACGCGCCGCTGCGTCCTGACACGCGCCGGCCGGATCGGCGGCGCGTGCAGGGCGGCACCCGTCAGCGCCGAAACTTCGCGCGCAACACCCGCTACGCTCAGGCAATCGCCCCGGTTGGGCGTGAGGTCGAGCTCAAGAGTGACGTCGTCGAGATCGAGCGCCTTGGCGAGCGGTAGGCCCGTGCGCACGCTCCCGTCCAGGATCAGCAGCTCGCCGGCGTCGCCGTCCAGGCCGAGCTCGGCCGAGGAGCAGAGCATGCCCGCCGATTCGACGCCGTGGATCACGGCCGTCTCAATCTTCCGGCCGTCGGGCAGCTGCGTGCCGGGCAGCGCGAGCGGCGCTTTGATACCGACGGCCACGTTCGGGGCGCCGCAGACCACTCGCACCCGCTTCCCGCCGCCGGCCTCGACCTCGCAAAGCTTGAGATTCGGCGCCTGGGGATGCGCGTCCACGCGCCGCACCCGGCCGACGACCACGCCTTCGAGCGCGGGACCGGCCGGCTCGATCGCGCCGACTTCAACGCCGGCGAGCGTCAGCCGCTCGGCGAGCGCGCGCGGCGCGAGCTTCACCGTCACCCATTCACGCAACCATTCGTAGCTGAGCTTCATCGGCCACTCCGCAGGTCATCTGAACTGCTGCAGGAAGCGCAGGTCGTTCTCGTAGAACAACCGCAGGTCGTTCACCCCGTAGCGCAGCATGGCGAGCCGTTCGACGCCAAGCCCGAACGCGAAGCCGGTGTAGCGCTCGGCGTCTATGCCGACGTAGCGAAACACCTCGGGATGCACCATGCCCGAGCCGAGCACCTCGAGCCAGCCGCTGCCCTTGCAGACCCGGCAACCCTGCGCGCCGCAGATGAAGCAGCTGATATCG
>DATCLR010000228.1:0-12924 GCA_036563785.1 Burkholderiales bacterium
GTCGAGAAGCGGCTTCGCCGCCGCGTGCGCGGCACCCATCTGTGCGAGCAGCTCGCGCATGTGCGGAGCGCCGGCGCCGGACGCGGCCTGGTAGGTCATCGCCGTCATCCATTCCACCAGGTCGTGCTTGAACAGACCGGCGAGGCCCATGAGCATCAGCGAGACCGTGCAGTTGCCGCCGATGTAATTCTTCACGCCGCGCGCGAGTGCGTCCTCGATCACGTCGCGGTTCACGGGATCGAGGACGATGACCGCGTCGTCCGCCATACGCAGCGCCGAAGCGGCGTCGATCCAGTAGCCGTCCCAGCCGGCGCCGCGCAGCCGCGGGAAGATCTCGTTCGTGTAGTCGCCGCCCTGGCAGGAAATGATGATGTCCATCGCCTGGAGCTCGGCGATGCTGCGCGCGTCCTTGAGCGGCGCACCGCCCGCGAATGCCGGGCCCTTGCCGCCCGCCTGCGACGTCGAGAAGAACACCGGCTCGATCAGATCGAAATCGTGCTCGGCCTGCATGCGTTCCATCAGCACCGAGCCCACCATGCCGCGCCAGCCGACCAGCCCTACCCGCTTCATCGTTTCACCTTGCAACAAGCATTGTCCGCCGCGGACGCCGGTCGTGCGGAGCGAGGCAGGCTCGCGTTTCCGGCGTCCGTAGCGACTCGATCAGATTTTCAATCGCCGAGCATCCGCCGTCACAGCGCACTGACGACCGCATCGCCCATCTGCGCCGTGCCGACCCGCGTCGTGCCCTCCGTGAAGATGTCGCCGGTGCGCAGCCCCTGGTCGAGCGCCTTGGCGACCGCGCGTTCGATCCGCTCGGCGGCCGCGGGCTCGCCGAGCGTGTAGCGCAGCATCATCGCGACCGACAGGATCGTCGCGAGCGGATTCGCGAGGTCCTTCCCGGCGATGTCCGGCGCCGAGCCGTGGATCGGCTCGTACATGCCCTTGTTCGCCGCATCGAGCGAGGCCGACGGCAGCATGCCGATCGAGCCGGTCAGCATCGCGGCTTCGTCCGACAGGATGTCGCCGAACAGGTTGCCGGTCAGGATCACGTCGAACTGCTTCGGTGCCCGCACGAGCTGCATCGCGGCGTTGTCGACGAGCATGTGGGTCAGTGCGACGTCGGGATAGTCCTTCGCCACCCGCTCGACGACCTCGCGCCAGAGCCCGGAGACCTCGAGCACGTTGGACTTGTCCACCGAGCACACCTTCCGTCCGCGCTTGCGCGCTGCATCGAAGGCGACCCGCGCCACGCGCTCGATCTCGCGCTCGGTGTAGCGCATGGTGTTGCACGCCTCGCGCTCGCCGCCCGGCAGCTCGCGCACGCCGCGCGGCTCGCCGAAATAGATGTCACCGGTCAGCTCGCGCACGATCAGGATATCCAGACCGGCGACCACCTCCGGCTTCAGCGACGAGGCGGAAGCGAGCTGCGGATAAAGGATCGCCGGCCGCAGATTGGCGAAGAGCGCGAGCTCCGAACGCAGCGCGAGCAGCGCTCGTTCGGGCCGCACCTCGCGCGGAAGCGCGTCGTACTTCGGCCCGCCGACCGCGCCGAGCAGCACCGCATCCGCTTCCTTGGCCAGACGCAGCGTCGCCTCCGGGAGCGGGTGCCCGTACGCATCGTAGGCGGCGCCGCCGACGGGCGCCGTTTCGAGCTCGATGTTCAACCCCTCCCGCCGCAGGCGCTCGAGAACCTTGGTCGCCTCGCGCACCACCTCGGGCCCGATGCCGTCGCCCGGCAATACCGCGATCTTCTTCACGTTCCGTCTCTCCCCGAATGAGCGGCGGCTTCGAGCGGCGGGCGCGAGAACCGTCCTCGCCCGTCGTCGCTCGGCCGCCCGGTTCGACTTCTCTTGCGCTCGTTTCGACCTCGGCCCGCGCAGGTTCAACCGAAAAGCCAGGGCGCTTCCCGGCGGCGGCGTGCCTCGTATGCGCGGATCGCATCCGCGTGCTCGAGCGTGAGGCCGATCTCGTCGAGGCCCTGAAGCAGGCAGCGCTTGCGGAAAGGGTCGATCTCGAACCGGAACACGGTGCCGTCGGGCGTCGTCACCGTCTGCGCCGGCAGATCGATGGTGAGCGCATACCCCGGCGTCGCCAGCGTCTCTTCGAACAGCCGGTCGATTACCTCGGGTGCGAGCACGACCGGCAGCAGGCCGTTCTTCAGGCTGTTGCCGTAGAAAATGTCCGCATAGCTCGGGCCGATCAGCGCGCGAATGCCGTAGTCGAGCAGCGCCCAGGGCGCATGCTCGCGCGAGGAGCCGCAGCCGAAATTGTCGCGCACCAGCAGAATCTGCGCGCCCTGATAGCGCGGCTGATTCAGCACGAAATCCGGATTCAGCCGTCGCTTGCTGTGGTCCATGCCGGGCTCGCCCGGATCGAGGTAGCGCCAGTCGTCGAACAGATTCGGCCCGAAGCCGGTGCGCTTGATCGACTTCAGGTACTGCTTCGGAATGATCGCGTCGGTGTCGACGTTCGGCCGGTCGATCGGCGCCACCAGACCCGTCAGCGTTTCGAACTTCTGCATCTCGCGCTTCCTCGATGATCACTGCCCCGCACGGCCGGGGACGGTCCGCGACCCGACGTCTCCGACCGGCATCGTTGCGTCTTCTCGCGTGCCCCGTTTCAGAACTCCCTTACGTCGACGAAGTGCCCGGCAATCGCGGCCGCCGCCGCCATCGCCGGGCTCACCAGGTGCGTGCGTCCGCCCGCTCCCTGACGGCCCTCGAAATTGCGGTTCGAGGTCGACGCGCACCGCTCGCCCGGCTCCAGCCGATCGGCGTTCATCGCGAGGCACATCGAGCAGCCGGGCTCGCGCCACTCGAAGCCCGCGTCCTTGAAGATGCGGTCGAGCCCTTCCCGCTCCGCCTGGCGCTTCACCAGCCCGGAGCCGGGAACGACCATCGCGAGCTTGACGTTCTTCGCGATACGCCGCCCCTTCACCACGGCGGCCGCCGCGCGCAGATCCTCGATGCGCGAATTGGTGCAGGAGCCGATGAACACCTTGTCGACGTGGATGTCGCGAATCGGCGTACCGGGCTCGAGCGCCATGTACGCGAGCGCATTCTGCATGCCGATGCGCTTCACCGGGTCGGGTTCCTTCGCGGGATCGGGCACCACGGCATCCACGGGCACCACCATCTCCGGCGACGTGCCCCACGTGACCTGCGGCTTGATCTCCTCGGCGCGCAGCACCACTTCCTTGTCGAACTTCGCCCCCGGATCGCTCTTCAACGTGCGCCACGCCGCGACGGCGCGCTCCCAGAGCTCGCCCTTGGGCGCGTACGGCCTCCCGCGGAAGTATTCGATCGTCTTCTCATCCACGGCCACCATGCCGGCGCGCGCGCCGGCCTCGATGGCCATGTTGCAGACGGTCATGCGGCCCTCGATCGACAGCGCCTCGATCGCGGAGCCCGCGAACTCGATCGCATGCCCGGTCCCGCCCGCGGTGCCGATGCGCCCGATGATCGCGAGAATGATGTCCTTCGCCGTCACGCCGGGAGGTATCTCGCCCTCGACGCGCACGCGCATGTTCTTCGCCTTCTTCATGATCAGGCACTGGGTCGCGAGCACGTGCTCGACCTCCGACGTGCCGATCCCGAACGCGAGCGCGCCGAACGCGCCGTGCGTCGAGGTGTGCGAGTCGCCGCAGACGACCGTCATGCCGGGGAGCGTCGCGCCCTGCTCCGGCCCGACCACGTGCACGATTCCCTGGCGCACGTCGTTCATGCCGAACTCGACGATGCCGAAGTCGCGGCAGTTCGCATCGAGCGTCTCGACCTGCAGGCGCGACACCGGATCGGCGATGCCGCGGGCCCGGTCGGTGGTCGGCACGTTGTGATCGGCGGTGGCGAGGTTCGCGTCGACGCGCCAGAGCGAGCGGCCGGCGAGCCGGAGCCCCTCGAACGCCTGCGGGCTCGTCACCTCGTGCACCAGGTGGCGGTCGATGTAGATGAGGCACGTGCCGTCGTCGTTCTCGCGCACCACGTGCGCGTCCCAGAGCTTGTCGTACAGGGTCTTCGCTTCCATCGCAGAATCACCGGGCAGGAGCCACCGTCCGCTCGGGGCGGGGCGGGGTTTGCGCCAATGGTAGGGCGGCGATATAAATAACTCAAATTCATCTTTTACATACGCTCGATTCCGCATAGTCATGGATTTCGCGGCGCTCCAGGCCTTCCTCGCGGTCGCCGAGACCGGGTCGTTCTCGCGCGCCGCGGAGCGCGTGTTCCTGACCCAGCCGGCGATAAGCAAGCGCATCGCCGCGCTCGAGGCGAGCCTCGGCACCCAGCTCTTCGACCGCATCGGGCGCCGGGTGCAGCTCACCGAGGCGGGACGCGCGCTCTACGAGCGCTCGCGCGCGATCCTGAACGAGCTCGAGGACGCCAAGCGCTCCCTCGCGAATCTGTCGGGGCACGTCCGCGGACCGCTCTCGCTCGCGACGAGCCATCACATCGGCCTGCACCGCATCCCGGAGATCCTCAAGCGCTTTCGCGCGCGCTACCCGGACGTGCGCCTCGATCTGCGGTTCATGGATTCCGAGCAGGCGTGCCATGCGGTGCTGCGCGGCGAGCTCGAGCTCGCGGTGGTGACGCTGCCGCCCGCACCGATCGCACAGCTGCGCTGCGAGCCCGTCTGGGCCGATCCGCTCGACATCGTCGTCGCCGCCGACCATCCGCTCGCCCGCGAACGCGCGCCGACGGTGCGCGCGCTGCTCGAGCATCCGGCGATTCTTCCCGGCGCCGGAACTTACACGCGCGAGATCATTCTCAAGGCTCTGGGTGCGGCGCGCGACCGCGTGCGCGTCGACATGACGACGAATTACCTCGAGGTCTTGAAAATGCTCGTGTCAATCGGGCTCGGCTGGAGCGCTTTGCCGCGCACGATGATTGACGACGATCTGAAAGTGGTCCAGATTAGGAACATGAAGACGATCGAGCGCACTCTGGGCATCGTGACGCACGCGAAGCGGACGCTGTCGAACGCGGGCGAAGCGATCGTGCAGATGATACGGGTGGCGTCATGACCCTGATCGAGCTGCTGCGACGCCTGGAAGCGCAGCTCGGCTACGTGCAGCTGCCGCTCAACCCCCACGCGACGAGCATCAAGGACGTCTTCGAGTCGATCCCGCTGCACCACGATTTCATGAAGCGGCTGGTGCAGGCGATCTACACCGCGAACGGCTGCACGCGGCTGCACGACCCGGTCGATCGCGCGAAGACCTTCGACGCCGTCGCGCCGCTGCGGCTCGAGGTGCTGCGCTCGGACCGCACCGACATCGATCTCTACCGCCTGACCGAAGAGACGTGTGCCGCGCTCGACCGCGCTTTCGGTCCGGTCGATCCGCCGCCCGCACGGCGCACCAGGCCCGAGGTCTACGGCCGGGTCATTCAGCTGAGCGGCTTTCGCCGCCGGCGCCTCAAGTCGCTCGCCTGAACCCGCTTCGTCGTGCGATCCGCGTCCGGCACCGTTCCGGCAACGGCGCCGTCGCGGAGCTTCGGCGATCTTCCTCTCAGCCCACCGAGCCCGGAACGACCGGCGTGGTGCGCACGACGTCCGCGTTCTGAGCGCGGTGGCGCAGGGCATGGTCCATGAGCACGAGCGCGAGCATCGCTTCCGCGATCGGCGTCGCGCGCAGACCCACGCACGGGTCGTGGCGCCCCGTGGTCACCACCTCGACGGGCCGGCCCGATCGATCGATGGTGCGCCCGGGCAGGCGGATGCTCGAGGTCGGCTTGAGCGCGATGCTCACCTCGATGTCCTGACCGGTCGAGATGCCGCCGAGCACCCCGCCGGCGTTGTTCGAGAGGAAACCCTCCGGCGTGATCTCGTCGCGGTGCTCGGTGCCTTTCTGCTCGACCGCGCGGAAGCCGGCGCCGATCTCCACGCCCTTCACGGCGTTGATGCTCATCATCGCGTAGGCGATGTCGGCGTCGAGGCGGTCGAACACGGGCTCGCCCCAGCCGACCGGCACGTTAGACGCGACCACGTTGATGCGGGCGCCGATCGAATCGCCCTCCTTGCGCAGGCGGTCCATGAACGCCTCGAGCTCGGGAACGCGCGCGGGATCCGGACAGAAAAAAGGGTTGCGGTCGACCTCGTCCCAGTCCTTGAGCTCCAGCCGCAGCGGTCCGAGCTGCGCGAGATAACCGCGCACCACGACCCCGTAGCGTTCGCGCAGCCACTTCTTCGCGATCGCGCCGGCCGCCACGCGCATCGTGGTCTCGCGCGCCGAGGCACGCCCGCCGCCGCGCGGATCGCGCACGCCGTACTTCTGCTCGTACGTGTAGTCCGCGTGCCCCGGCCGGAAGCGGTCGAGGAGCTTGCTGTAGTCCTGCGGCCGGTGGTCGGTGTTCTCGATCATGAGCGCGATCGGCGTTCCGGTGGTGCGGCCCTCGTAGACGCCGGAGAGAATCTTCACCCGGTCGGCTTCGCGCCGCTGCGTCACGTGGCGCGACTGGCCGGGCTTGCGCCGGTCGAGGTCGGGCTGAATGTCGGCCTCGGAAAGCTCGAGGCCCGGCGGACAGCCGTCGACGATCGCGACATACGCGGGGCCGTGCGACTCGCCGGCCGTGGTGACCGTGAAGAGCTTGCCGATGGTGTTGCCGGACATTGGCTCATGTTAACCGGAGCGCGAGCGGCCGGGAAACGGGCGTGCCCCGGTGAGCGCGAACGCCGACGCCTCGTCTCAGTCCTCCGCGTTTCCTGCCGCCGGCCGCGACGACTCGGCGACGATGCGGCTGATACCGACGCCGGCGAGGATCGCGTGGCGCGTGCGCACGAGCGGGCTGTCCTCGAACACGGCGCCGCTCAGGTTGTCGTAGCGCAGAAACGCGCCGACCCAGTACCTGGGATACCGCCGGGTGAGCGCGAGACCGAAGCTCATGCCGCTGTAGCCGCCGGGCGCGTCGTAGGCCGGCCGGCCAAGTCTCACGAACTCCGGACGGACGGAATAGTAATGATCGTGGTAGTCGTCCGTTGCGAAAACGGGGCCGGCGCTGAGACCGAGATTCCAGCCGCTCCCGCCGACGCGGCGCAGAGACAGCTCGAGATGCGGCAGGAACACGGCTCCGACATACTCCGTTTCCCACTCCCCGAAATCGACCGCTACGGCCGCCCGCAGCGGCATCCGGAGCGCGAGCCGCCGCGCTCCGTCCTCGCTCTCGTGCAGCCTCAGCTCCAGCGCCGGCCCGAACTCGACCGTCGGGTGCAGATCCGGCATCCCCTCGCGCGCCTCGTTCTCGTCGCTGTCGGCCGGCGGACCGAGATTGGCGCTCAGATGGAACGAGAACCGCACGGCTTCGATCAGCTTGCCGCGCACGCCACGGCGGTCGACGCGCAACACGTCCCCGCGATAGATGAGGTAAGGAACCGGAAGCAGGTAGCTGCGCCGCTCGTCGGAACCGCGATAGTCGGGCGTCGTCACGACACCGAGGCCGAGCCCGAGTTCCCAGCGGGGCGACGGCTCGTCGGCCAGAACGAGCAGCGGCGCCAGGAGCAGCAGTGCCGGCCATGTGTTGCGCAATCGCAGAATGTTGCGAACTCGCGGAGCAGCGGTGACCGGATGATAGCGGGTTCTCACATATAATCTGAATCGCATGAATTCGACGTCCGCCTACCGGCGCCCCCTGCTCGCGGCACTCGCCGCCCTCCTGCTACTGTTACTGGGCGGCCGCGATCCGGTACTGGCGGATGCCGAGCCGAACGTCGCGCCGTACGCCCGCGGGCTGCTCTGGCGCATCGAGCGGCCCGGCCGCCCGGCGAGCTACCTCTTCGGCACGATCCATCTCGCCGACCCGCGCGTCACCACCCTGCCCCCGCCCGTGGCGGAGGCACTCAGCGAATCGCGCCATTTCCTCATGGAGCTGGTGCCCGACGCCGACGGCCTTGCCCTGCTCGCGGAATCGATGATGTTCGCCGACCAGCGCACGCTGACGGAAATAGTCGGCAGGCAGCTCTACGGCGACATCGAAGCCGAATTCCGCCGTCGCGGGATGCCGACCGCGATGCTGTCCAAGTACAAACCCTGGGCCGTCGCCGTCATCCTGTCGCTGCCCGCGACCGTCCGCGGCGGGGTGCCGCTGGACATGCAGCTTCAGCTGAAGGCGGCCGAACTCGGCAAGACGGTCGAAGGGCTCGAAACCGCGGCGGAGCAAATCGCCGTCTTCGACGACCTCGGGCTCGAAGAGCAGCGGGCGCTGCTCGAGGCGACGCTGCGCGAGCAGCAGGCCGTCGAGCACGAGCTCGAGGCGCTCGTGCAGGTGTACCTCTCGCGCGATCTGCTGCGGCTGCGGGCGGTCGCCGAAGCCTACGCACGCGGCGACGAGACCCTCAAGGCCACGGTGCGCGAACGCTTGCTCGTCGCGCGCAACGTGCGTATGGTCGAGCGCATGCAGGCGCGGCTCGAGCAGGGGGGTGCGTTCATCGCAGTCGGCGCCGCGCACCTGCCGGGGGAAGACGGGCTGCTCGCACTCCTCGAGAAGCGCGGCTACCGGGTGCAAGCCGTTTACTGAACGGCTGCGCCAGGCCGGATGACGGCGGCGTGCGCTGCCCGCGTCACGCCGCGGCGAAACAACAATGAAGCAGCGGCGCAAGACCAAGACTCGCCGGCGAACCCGACGCCCGAGCGCGCGCAAGCCGCGGCGCAAGGCGGCGCGCCGGCGCACCGCCCGCAGGCAACCCCGGCGCGCGCGCAAGGCGAGATCCCGCTCGAGACGCAAGCGCGTCCGTCGGCCGCGCGCCCGTGCGAGAGCGCGCCGGCGCCCCGCCCGCCGCAGGCGTGCCCGCGCACGACCGCGCCGGCGGCCGATGCGCCGCCGTCGGCCGCACCGGCGCAGCCGCCGCCGGCTCGTGCGCCGCCGGCCGCGACGCCGCACGGCGGCAAGCCCCCGGCGTCTCTCGCGCAAGTGGGTCGAGTGGCCGAACGAGCGGCTGCTCGACGTGCGCATCGCGGACCTGCCGCTGCGCATCCGGGGCACGGAGCTCTCGGCGAACATCCGGCGGCTCTATGCCGAGCTCAAGGCGCGCGGCTTCCGCTTCCGCCCGCACTTCTGGCTCTCGGACGAATGGTTCAGCCCGGACGGCGTGCCGGGCATCGCCATACCGTTCTATCTCGCGCACCCGCGGCTGCGGCGGCTAGAGCGCGACATGATGCTCGAGGTCGAGGGTGAGTCGGCCTCGGAATGCATGAAGCTGCTGCGCCACGAGGCGGGCCACGCGCTCCTCAACGCCTATCAGCTCAACCGCCGCCGCGACTGGCAGAAGCACTTCGGACGTTCCTCGCTCCCCTATCCCGATACCTACGTCCCGCGGCCCTACAGCAAGCGCTACGTGCTGCACCTGCCCAACTGGTACGCGCAGGCGCATCCGCACGAGGACTGGGCCGAGACGTTCGCCGTCTGGCTCAAGCCGAACTCCGACTGGCGCAAACGCTATCGCGACTGGCCGGCGATCAAGAAGCTCGAGTACGTCGACCGGCTGATGAAGGAGATACGCGACCGGCCGCCGAAGCTGCGCAACCGCCGCGAGGTGCTGCCGCTCAAGTCGCTGAAGATGACGCTGCGCGAGTACTACGCGGAGAAGCAGAAGCGCTACGGCCGCGACCGGCCCGAGTTCTCGGACGTCGATCTGACTAAACTCTTCTCGAACGCCGAGGAGCACAAGACGAACGAGCGCGCTTCGCAGTACATCCGGCGCAACCGCGCCGAGGTGATCGATATCGTCGCGCGCTGGACATCCGAATACCATTACCGCATCAACCAGGTACTACAGGAAATGATCGACCGCTGCGACGCACTCGATCTGCGGGTGGCGCACGATGACGCCGTCATGCGGCCGAATCTCGTGGCCTGCCTCACCGCGATGGTGCTCAACAAGCTGCACAGCGGCGGATTCCGTGTCTCTCTATGAAGAAGCTGCGCGTCATGATGCTGGTCCACGCGACGCTCGTCCCGCCGGACGACCTCAAGGCGAAGGACGACCCGCGCATGGAGAAGTACCGAACCGAATACGACGTCAAGCAGGCGCTGCTCGCGCTCGGGCACGACGTGCGCGTGATCGGGGTGTACGACGACCTGGCGCCGATCCGTACGACCGTCGAGGAATGGAAGCCCCACATCGCGTTCAACCTGCTCGAGGACTTCGCCGGCATCAGCGCCTTCGACTACTACGTGGTGAGTTTCCTCGAGCTCCTGCGCCTGCCCTATACCGGATGCTCGCCGCGCGGTCTGCTCCTCGGGCGCGACAAGGCGCTCTCGAAGAAGCTCCTCTCCTTCCATCACATCAACGTGCCCCGCTTCACGGTGTTCCCGCTCGGGAGCAAGGCACGGCGCCTGCGCCGGCTGCGCTTCCCGGTGATCGTCAAGTCCCTGATGGAGGAAGGGTCGGTCGGCATCGCGCGCGCCTCGGTGGTCGAGAACGAGACCGAGCTGCTCGAGCGCGTGGCGCTGATCCACGCCCGCACCCAAGGCGACGCCATCGCCGAGGAATACATCGACGGGCGCGAACTCTACGTGACCGTGCTCGGCAACCAGCGCCTCGAGATCCTGCCCATCCGCGAGCTCGTCTTCGGCGAGATACCGGACGGTGAGCCGAAGGTGGCCACCTACCGGGTGAAATGGAACGAGGACTACCGCAAGCGCTGGGGTATCAGCTACCAGTTCGCGCGCAACCTCCCGGACGGCATGGAGGAGCGCATCGGCAAGCTCTGCAAGCGCATCTACCGCGTGCTCGACATGAACGGATACGCCCGCATCGACCTGCGGCTCACGCCCGCCAACGAGCTCTACGTGCTCGAGGCCAATCCGAACCCGGGCATCGCGCGCGACGAGGACGCGACGCTCTCGGCGATCAAAGCCGGCATGAGCTACGAGGAGTTCATCCAGCGTCTGCTCAGCCTCGGCCTCGCCCGCCGCCCCAAGATCGCCCAGGGATAGCCGCCGCGGGCTTCGGAACTGCGCGAAGTAAGCTTATTCCCCGCGGAATCGACGCGCCGCCGCGCCGATTTGTGTACACTTTCGTCGACAAGAACGCCTCGAGCCGCGCACCTTTGCCGTGACCGACCTGCACATCTCCGCCCGCGTCGAGCGCCTCGCGCGCCTCGAGAAGCTTCTCGAGACTCGCATCCTGATGCTGGACGGCGCGATGGGCACGATGATCCAGCGCTACCGACTGAGCGAGGCGGACTACCGCGGCGAGCGCTTCGCCGATCATCCGGGCGAGCTGCGCGGGAACAACGACCTGCTCGTGCTGACGCAGCCGAAGATCGTGCGCGACATCCACGCCGCCTACCTCGAAGCGGGCGCCGACATCCTCGAGACCAATACCTTCAACTCGACCGCGATCGCGCTCGCCGACTACCGGCTGCAGGATCTGGCCTACGAGCTCACTCGCGAAGGCGCGCGCCTCGCGCGCGAGGCGGCCGACGCCGCCGAGCGCCGCGATCCGACGCGACCCCGCTACGTCGCGGGCGTGCTCGGCCCGACCAACCGCACGGCCTCGATCTCGCCCGACGTCAACGACCCCGGGTATCGCAACGTCACGTTCGACGAGCTCGTCGCCGCCTACACCGACGCGGTGCGCGGGCTCGTCGACGGCGGCGCCGACATCCTCCTGATCGAGACCGTTTTCGACACGCTGAACTGCAAGGCCGCCATCTACGCGATCGAGCAGTACTTCGAGCGCGCGCGCCTGCGCCTGCCGGTGATGATCTCGGGCACCATCACCGACGCGAGCGGTCGCACGCTCTCCGGCCAGACGGTCGAAGCATTCTGGAACTCGGTCCGCCATGCCCGCCCGCTCTCGGTCGGCCTCAACTGCGCGCTCGGAGTAGCGCAGTTGCGCGAGCACATCGAAGAGCTGTCTCGGGTCGCCGATGTGCGCGTCAGCTGCCACCCGAATGCGGGGCTGCCGAACGCGTTCGGAGGCTACGACGACACCCCCGACTACATGGCGCAGGAGATCCGCAGCTGGGCCGAGCAAGGCTTCATCAACATCGTGGGCGGCTGCTGCGGCACGACGCCCGCGCACATCCGCGCGATCGCGCGCGCGGTGAGTGCCGTACGCCCGCGCGTGCCGCCGACCGTTCCGCCCGCCCTCCGGCTCGCCGGGCTCGAACCGCTCAACGTCGGCGCGGACTCGCTCTTCGTCAACGTCGGCGAACGCACCAACGTCACCGGCTCGGCGGCGTTCAAGAAGCTCATCCTCGGCAACGAGTACGCGAAGGCGCTCGACGTCGCGCGGCAGCAGGTCGAGAACGGCGCGCAGGTGCTCGACGTCAACATGGACGAGGCCATGCTCGACGGCGAGCAGGCGATGCGGACGTTCCTGAATCTGATCGCCTCGGAGCCCGACATCGCGCGCGTGCCGATCATGATCGACTCCTCCAAGTGGAACGTGCTCGAGGCGGGCCTCAAGTGCGTCCAGGGCAAGGCGATCGTCAACTCGATCTCCCTCAAGGAGGGCGAAGAGAAGTTCCTGGAGCAGGCGCGCACCGTGCGCCGGTACGGCGCGGCCGTGATCGTGATGGCGTTCGACGAGCAGGGCCAGGCGGACACCAGGGAGCGCAAGGTCGAGATCTGCAGCCGCGCCTACAGGCTCCTCACCGAGCAGGCCGGCTTCGAGCCCTCCGATATCATCTTCGACCCGAACATCTTCGCGGTCGCGACCGGCATCGCCGAGCACAACAACTACGCCGTCGATTTCATCGAGGCGACGCGCGAGCTGCGGCGCCGCTTCCCGCTCGCCCACGTCTCGGGCGGCGTCTCGAACGTGTCGTTCTCGTTCCGCGGCAACAACCCCGTGCGCGAAGCGATCCACTCCGTGTTCCTCTATCACGCCATCCGCGCCGGCATGACCATGGGCATCGTCAACGCGGGTGTATTGCCCGTGTACGAGGAGATCCCGGCCGAGCTGCGCGAGGCCGTCGAGGACGTG
>DATCLR010000229.1:0-1740 GCA_036563785.1 Burkholderiales bacterium
AAGACCACGCGGGAGCGCTATCCCGCGCTCGAGCAGGCGATCCGGGAGCTCCATCCCTACGAACTTCCCGAAATCGTCGCGGTCCCTATTGCCGAGGGATTGCCCGCCTATCTATCCTGGGTTGCGGCCGAGACGCGATCCGACCCGGATACCTGACCCCGCCATGCGTTGGATCGTTCTGCTTCTCCTCGCAGCCGCGCCGCTCGTGCACGGCGAGGAGCCGCTGCCGCCGGAGCAGGCTTTCCGACTCTCCGCACGGGCCGTCGACGAGCGCACGATCGTCGTCCGCTACGACATCGCACCCGGGTACTACATGTACCGCGACAAGTTCGCGTTCGAGGCGCCGCCTGCGGTTTTCGGCTCCCCGCAGTTTCCCCCTGGCAAGATCAAGGACGACGAGTTCTTCGGCAAGGTCGAGACCTACCGCGACCGGGTCGAGGTGAAGCTCCCGCTCGAGGCGGCCGAGAACCTCCCGGCCGTGCTCACGCTCAAGGCCACCTCCCAGGGCTGCGCCGATCTCGGCATCTGCTATCCGCCGCAGGAGCAGACCGTCCAGGTGAAGCTTGCCGGCTATGGCGGCGTTTCGCCAGCGCCGGGGGCCGGAGCGGTGGCGGGCGCGAGCAGCTTCGTCGGCGCGCAGGCGCCCTCGGGGGCCGCGGCGCCGAGCGCCGCCGGGGACGACGAATCGGCCGTCGTGGCGCTCCTCGGAACCGGCAGCTTCTGGGCGATCATCCTGAGCTTCTTCGGCTTCGGCATCGCGCTCGCTTTTACCCCCTGCATGCTGCCGATGATTCCGATCCTCTCGGGGATCGTGGTGGGCGGACGCTCCGAGATCACCCGCAGCAGGGCTTTCCTGCTCTCGTCCACCTACGTGCTCGGGATGGCCATCACGTATGCGGCCGCCGGTGTCGCCGCGGCCCTCTCCGGGGCGATGCTTGCCGCGACGCTGCAGAGCCCCTGGGTGCTCGGCAGCTTCGCCGCCCTCTTCGTGCTGCTCGCGCTCTCGATGTTCGGGCTCTACGAGCTGCAGCTCCCGAGCCGGGTGCAGAGCTGGCTCACCGAGCGCAGCAACAGCTTCCGCGGCGGGCAGATGCTCGGCGTATTCCTGATGGGCGTGCTCTCCGCCCTGATCGTGGGTCCCTGCGTCGCGCCGCCGCTTGCCGGCGCGCTCCTCTTCATCGCCGAGCGGGGCGAGGTGGCGCTCGGCGGCTCGGCCCTCTTTGCGATGGCGCTCGGGATGGGGGTTCCGCTGCTCGGCGTCGGCGTATCGGCCGGGCACTTCATGCCCAAGGCCGGCCCCTGGATGGAGACCGTGAAGCACTTCTTCGGCGTGGTGCTCCTGGGGGTCGCGATCTGGATCCTGTCCCCGGTGCTGCCGACCGTGGTGCAGATGTTCGCCTGGGGCGCGCTCTTCGTGATCGGGTCGATCTACCTGCACGCGCTCGATCCGCTGCCGCAGGGCGCAAGCGGCCTGCGCAAGTTCTGGAAGGGTGTGGGCATCGTTGCGCTGCTCGCCGGCGCCTCGCTGCTGCTCGGGGCGCTTTCCGGCGGGCGCGACATCCTGCAGCCGCTCGCCGGCTTGCGGGTGAGCGAGGCGGCATCGGCGGCGGAGGGCTCGCGGCCGGTCGAGTTCGAGCGGGTGGCGACGGTCGCTGCGCTCGAAGAGCGGCTCGCGGCGACGGGCGGCAAGCCGGTGATGCTGGACTTCTACGCCGACTGGTGCGTCGCCTGCAAGGAGAT
>DATCLR010000235.1:0-9536 GCA_036563785.1 Burkholderiales bacterium
CATTGATGCCGATGAGGCGCACCTCGCGGCCGTCGGCAAGCCGCAGGCTGTCGCCGTCGAGCACGCGGGCGACGCGCGCTTCCTCGCCGTACGCCGAAGCGTGGAGCGCGAGCGCCGCCGCGAGTACGGCCGCCGCGAGACGGAAGAGGTGAAATCCCGGCGTCAGGAGTGGCGCGCGTCGCGAAAGCACGTGCCGTTTGCCGGGAGCGCAGCGCACGCGGCGCGGGGAAGGGGATTACGCGCTCAGGAAGCTTTCTTGCGCGCGTATTTCTGGCGGAACTTCTCGACGCGGCCCTCGGTGTCCACGATCTTCTGCTTGCCCGTGTAGAACGGGTGGCACTGCGCGCAGACTTCGATGTGCAGATCGCGTCCCGCGGTCGATCGGGTCTTGAAGCTGTTGCCGCACGCGCACGTGACGGTGATCTCTTTGTACTCGGGGTGGATTCCGGCCTTCATGAGAAACGACCTCTGCAATGACGCCGCCGGCCGGGCGGCGATTTCAAGGGCCGCGTAGTCTAGGGCAAAGAGGCCAGCGGCAGCAAGCGCGCGGGGGCGCCGGCAGGTGCGGCGCGGGGAAGATCGAGCCTGAGCTCGGCCGAGGCGCGGTTGCCGGAAGCGTCGACAGCCGCATAGCGGACGATGTACCCCGGCTTCCCGTCCGCGGCTCGCTCGAGCGACTCGAGGATTACCTGCGGCTTCGGATCGCGGTCGTCGGTGGCGACCGCCTCCAGGCGTACCGTGGCCATAGTGCCCCCGCTCGGCTCGATGCGCCCCGAGAGCGAGATGGTGGGCGGTCTCCTGTCGGCCCGCGTGAGCGCGCCCTCGACCGTCCCGGCGGCCGTCGACGCGGCGAATCGGCTCCAGAGATAGCTCTCGTCGGTTCCGGCGACGGCTACGGCGAACCCGCTCTTTGTCGTGCCGGGCGGAATTCCCTCCCCCGGCCCCGGCGCCTGCCACTCGATACAGTGGCCGCCGGCATCATGGGGGCGCACGAGCCGTGCCCGCCATCCCGCCGGCCTCGTCACGGCCGTTGCCGGCAGCTCGTACCACGTGCCGAGCGTGTCGGCCCGAATCGGGGCGGCGCCTACGGGCATCGCCTGGAGCTCCGGTATCGATGCATCCCCGGGCGCGCAGCCGAGCGTAAGCCGCAGGATCTCGTCCGCACCTGCATTCCTGATCGCATAGTGATAGACGGTGTCTCCGCCGTGACGCGTGCCGTAAACGGAAACGACGACCGGCGGCGTCCGCGCGAGCGCGGGAGCGCCCGCACCGAGAACGGCCAGCAATACGAGCAATGATCGCGGGGTCATGGGAACCGGCCGGTTCGACTACATCATACGACCGGCTCCCCGCACGGAAGTGCGGACGGCGCGCCGTGCGCCGGCCGCGAAAGCGCCGCTCAGCGCTTCATGGAATCGAAGAACTCCGCGTTGTTCTTGGTGGAACGCAGCTTGTCGAGCAGGAATTCCGACGCCTCCAGCTCGTCCATCTGATGCAGGAGCTTGCGCAGGATCCAGATCTTCTGCAGCTCGTCCGGCGGCAGCAGCAGCTCCTCGCGCCGGGTACCGGAACGATTGATGTTGATCGCCGGGTAGACGCGTTTCTCGGACAGCCGGCGGTCGAGGTGAATCTCCATGTTGCCGGTGCCCTTGAACTCCTCGTAGATGACGTCGTCCATCTTGGAGCCCGTGTCGATCAGCGCCGTCGCGATGATCGTGAGGCTGCCGCCCTCCTCGATGTTGCGCGCGGCGCCGAAGAAGCGCTTCGGGCGCTGCAGCGCGTTCGCGTCGACGCCGCCCGTGAGCACCTTGCCCGACGCCGGGACCACGGTGTTGTAGGCGCGCGCGAGGCGCGTGATCGAGTCGAGCAGGATCACGACGTCGCGCTTGTGCTCGACCAGCCGCTTCGCCTTCTCGATCACCATCTCCGCCACCTGCACGTGGCGCGCCGCCGGCTCGTCGAACGTCGAGGCGATGACCTCGCCGCGCACCGAGCGCTGCATCTCGGTCACCTCCTCCGGCCGCTCGTCGATCAAGAGCACGATCAGCATGCACTCGGGGTGATTGGCGGTGATCGAGTGCGCGATGTTCTGGAGCATCACCGTCTTGCCGGCCTTGGGCGGCGAGACGATGAGGCCGCGCTGGCCCTTGCCAATCGGCGCGATCAGGTCGATCACGCGCGAGGTCAGGTTCTCGCTCGAGGCGTTGTCTCGTTCGAGCTTGATTCGCTCCTGCGGATGCAGCGGAGTCAGGTTCTCGAACAGAACCTTGTTCTTCGCTTCCTCGGGCGGCTGAAAGTTGATCTCCTCGACCTTGAGGAGCGCGAAGTAGCGCTCGGATTCCTTCGGCGGCCGGATGTTCCCCTTGACGGTGTCTCCGGTGCGAAGGTTGAAGCGGCGGATCTGCGAGGGCGAAACGTAGATGTCGTCGGGACCGGCGAGGTAGGAGCTGTCGGCCGACCGAAGGAAGCCGAAGCCGTCCTGGAGTATCTCGACGACGCCTTCGCCGATGATGTCCTCGCCCTTCTTCGCCTGGGCCTTGAGGATCGCGAAGATCAGATCCTGCTTGCGCAGTCGGCTGCCGCCCTCGAGATCGAGGGCGCTCGCCATTTCAGCGAGTTCGGTTGCTGGCTTTTTCTTGAGTTCGGAAAGGTTCATCACGGTTGGGGTCATTGCGTCCACCGCTTGCAGGTCCAAGGGACCTGGGTCACCCGCCGCTGGCTTCGGGGTGTAGGAAACGGGTAAGGGTTAACAGAAAAAAGGGAGTAGGATTTGCTTAGGAAAGCTCGCGCTCACCTACAAATACACGTTAACACCAGATTCGCGGCTCGTCTAGTCGAACAACCCCGGTTCACAGGTGTCCGTCGAGAAAGGCGGAGAGCTGCGACTTCGACACCGCCCCCACCTTGGTCGCTTCCACGGTGCCGTTCTTGAACAGCATCAGCGTCGGGATGCCGCGGATGCCGTACTTCGGCGGCGTCATCGGATTCTCGTCGATGTTGAGCTTGGCCACCTTCAGGCGTCCGCTGTACTCGCGCGCGATCTCTTCGAGCACCGGAGCGATCATCTTGCAGGGGCCGCACCATTCGGCCCAGTAGTCGACCAGCACGGGCTCGGTGCTCTTCAGCACTTCGCGCTCGAAGCTGTCGTCGGTAACGCTGATAATGCCTGCGCTCATTTTCGAAGCTGTCTCCATCTGAATCCGGCCTGACCGCGGGAAGGGGTAGGGCGGGGGATACGGGGTTGCCGCGATATTTGAAGCCAATTGGTCTGTCCAATGCAAGGGCCGCAGGCCCTCGCCCGCGGGCGCTGTCAATGCCTCGCGGGTACTGTTATTCTTGATATACAAAGAGGAATGAGCGAACACCACCACCTTACCGACCTGCCGTTCAGCCGGCTCGACCTCCCGCCGGCCCTGCTGCAAGGCACCCAAGCCGCAGGCTTCGCGTACTGCACACCCATCCAGGCGCAGGCGCTGCCGATCGCCCTGGCCGGCCGCGACGTCGCCGGCCAGGCGCAGACGGGCACCGGCAAGACGGCGGCCTTCCTGCTCGCCACCTTCAGCCATCTGCTGAAGCACCCGCCCGCGCCCGATCGCCGGCCGACGCAGCCGCGCGCCATCATTCTCGCGCCGACCCGCGAGCTCGCGGTTCAGATCCACAAGGATGCGCAGGTGCTCGGCGCCGCGACAGGCTTTCGCCTGGTGGTCGTCTTCGGCGGCACGGGCTACGAGAGCCAGCGCCGCGAGCTCGAGGCGGGTGTCGACGTGCTCATCGGGACGCCGGGGCGCATCATCGACTACTTCAAGCAGCACGTCTTCGACCTGAAGGCGATTCAGGTGATGGTCCTCGACGAGGCGGACCGCATGTTCGACCTCGGGTTCATCAGGGACATACGCTTCCTGCTGCGCCGCATGCCGCCGCCCGCGCAGCGCCTCAACATGCTGTTCTCCGCGACGCTGTCCTACCGGGTCACGGAGCTCGCCTACGAGCACATGAACGACCCGGAGTTCGTGCGCGTGGACGCCGACAAGCGCACCGCGGACAAGGTCGAGCAGGTGCTCTATCACACGGCGAACGAAGAGAAGATTCCCCTGCTGGTCTGGCTGCTGCGCAACCGCGACCCGGCGCGCAGCCTCGTGTTCGTCAACACGAAGGACATGGCCGAGCGGCTCGCCGCCTGGCTGCAGGCGAACGGCTTCCGTGCCGGCATCCTTTCGGGCGACGTCCCGCAGAAGATGCGCCTGCGGCTACTCGGCGACTTCAGCGAGGGGCGGCTGCCGATCCTGGTGGCGACCGACGTCGCGGCGCGCGGCCTGCACATCCCGGACGTGTCGCACGTCTTCAATTTCGATCTGCCGCAGAATCCCGAAGACTACGTGCACCGCATCGGTCGTACGGCGCGCGCCGGGAAGAGCGGCGATGCGGTGAGCTTCGCGTGCGAGCGGTACGTCTTCTCGCTCCCCGACATCGAGGCTTACATCGGCCACAAGATTCCGGTGGCGCGCTTCGATCCGGACAGCCTGCCGACCCTCACGCCGCCCGCCCCCCGGAGCGAGGCGCGCGAACACGGGCGCGGGCGTCGCGGACGCGAGCGCGCCGAGGCGGCCCCGCCCGCGCCGCCCCCGCCGAAGCCGGCGCCGGAACCGGCACGGCCTGCGGCTCCGCGTGAAACGCCGCGCGCGCGGCTGCTACGGCGGCGCGGATTCGAGACGCCGGCGGTGGGTTGAATCCGTTCAGCGCAAAGCGAGAGGAGAAGGGGGATGGCACGAATCATCACGCCCGAAGGCAAAGAGATCACCGATTTCGAAACGATTCGCAGCCGCCTGGCGAGGCTCGGGATCGCGCTCAACGCCTGGAGCGCGCCGACCGCGCCGCGCGCGAGGGAGCTGCTCGAAAAGCAGAGCCTGACCGATGCGGAGAAGGAGGAGCTGCTCGGGCTGGTCGAGGAGCGCTTCGAGGAGCTCAAGCGCGAGAAGGGATATACGACGCGCGACATGGTCGTGATCCACGAGGAAATCCCCAACCTGCGGGAGATGCTCGCCAAGTTCGAGAAGATCCACTACCACACGGACGACGAGGTGCGTTACGTTCTCGCCGGCCGCGGCTACTTCGGTTTCGTGGAGCCGGACGGCGGGCAGTTCCTGCTCGAGGTGTCCGCGGGCGACTATATCAACGTGCCCGCCAATACCGAGCACTGGTTCGAGATGCGCGACTCGACGCGCATCAAGGCGGTACGCTACTTCATCGATACCTCCGGCTGGGCGCCGGTGTACACCGGCCGCGAAATGGCGGCGTTCGCGTAACGGCGCCGCCCGTGCTGCGCGCGGACGCATGACTGCCGCCCCCGTTTTCCGCGTCCGCGGCGCGCGGCTGCGGTTCTCTCCAGCTTAGTGGCCCGATCGCTCGACGATCTTCCTCCGCGCGCCGCGCTCGTCGAGATCGCGCGTGACTTCCACGCGCGCGGCTGGATGGCCGGCACGGCCGGCAATCTCTCGGCCCGCGCCGATGCCGAGCACTTCTGGATCACGGCGAGCGGGCTGCCGAAAGGCCGACTGGAGGAAACGGACTTTCTGCTGGTGCGCATCGCCGACGGCGTAGTGGCGGAGCGCGGGCGCGCGGCTCTGGTTCCCTCCGCCGAGACGTCCATACACGCCGCCATCTACGCGCTCTTTCCGGAGGCGCGCGCCTGCCTCCACGGCCACAGCGTCGCGGCCTGTCTCGCCACCGCCCGGCTGCCGGCGACCGCGAAGGGTGTGCCGCTGCCGGCCCTCGAGATGCTCAAGGGATTCGGCGTGCCCGGCGAGCGCCCTCGGGTCGAGCTGCCGCTCTTTCCGAATCACGTGGACGTCGGCCGCATCGCGCGCGAAGTTCGTGCCCGCTTCGCCGAGGCGCGGCCTGCCGTGACCGCGCTCCTGGTGCGGGACCACGGCCCCACCGTGTGGGGCCGCAGCCTGCAGGAAGCCTACAACCGCTTCGAAGTCCTCGACTTCCTGCTGCAGTACCTGGCGCGGCGCTGAGCCTTGCGCCGCCGGCTGCGCTGGTTCTCGCTGATTGACGTTCTCTGGTATGGTGGCCGCGTGAACCCGGCGAAATCGTATCGCTCCGCGTCCGGGGTGCTGCGCACCGCGCGGATGCTTCTCTGGGGCGTGTTGCTCGCCTGGCCGCTCTTCGTGCTGGCGCAGGCCGGAGCCCCCGACGCCGCGCAGTCCAGCGCGCCCGGAAGCGTCTTCGTGCTCGAGATTCGCGGCGCCATCGGGCCCGCCACCGCCGATTACGTGCATCGGGGGCTGCGCCGCGCCGCCGAGGCGGGCGCGAAGCTCGTCGTGCTGCACATGGATACGCCGGGCGGGCTCGATGCCTCGATGCGCGAGATCATCAAGGAGATCATCGCCTCGCCGGTGCCTGTAGCGACTTACGTCGGCCCTTCGGGCGCGCGCGCCGCGAGCGCCGGCACCTACATCCTCTACGCCAGCCACATCGCGGCGATGGCGCCGGGAACGAATCTCGGCGCAGCGACGCCGGTGCAGATCGGCGGCGCGTCGCCGGGAGGCGGCGACCGCCCGCAGGGGGAAGAGCCGCCGAAGGAAAAGGAAAAGAACAAGCCGGCCGACGGCAAGAGCGCGCGCGGCGAAGAGCGCGCGCCGTCGGGAGGCGACGCCATGACGCGCAAGGTGGTGAACGACGCGGTCGCCTACATCCGCGGCCTCGCGCAGATGCGCGGCCGCAACGCCGACTGGGCCGAGAAGGCGGTGCGCGAGGCGGCGTCGTTGCACGCCCAGGAAGCGCTCAAGCAGAACGTGATCGACGTGGTGGCGGCCGACATCCCCGAGCTGCTGCGCAAGATCGACGGCCGCAAAGTCGAGGTACAGGGCAAGCCGCTCAGGCTCGCGGTCGCCGGCGCGGCGATCGAACGGCTCGAGCCGGACTGGCGCAACAAGCTGCTCGCCGTCATCACCGACCCGAACGTCGCCTACATCCTCATGATGCTCGGCATCTACGGGATCTTCTTCGAGCTGTGGAACCCGGGCTACGTCATTCCCGGCGTCGTCGGCGGCATCTGCCTGCTGCTCGCGCTCTACGCGTTCCAGGTGCTCCCCGTGAACTACGCGGGGCTCGGTTTGATCCTGCTCGGCATGGCGTTCATCGTGGCGGAAGTGTTCATGCCGAGCTTCGGCGCGCTCGGCATCGGAGGCATCATCGCGCTCGTGGTCGGCTCGATCATCCTGCTCGACACCGAGGTTCCCGGCTACGACGTCGCGCTGCAGCTCATCGTCGCAGTCGCCCTGATGAGCAGCGCGATCTTCTTCGGCATCGTCACCCTGGCGCTGCGGGCGCGCCGCCGCGCGGTCGTGAGCGGACGCGAGCAGATGCTCGGCGCGATCGGCGAGGCGACGGAGGCGTTCACCGACAGCGGCTGGGTGCGCGTGATGGGCGAGATGTGGCGCGCGCGCAGCCGCACGCCGGTCGCGGCGGGACAGAGAATACGGGTGGTCGGGATGGAAGGCCTGACGCTGACGGTCGAACCATACGAACAAGAGGGCAGCTAACATGGAATTCGCTTCTACAGGCTTCATCATTGCGGTCATCGCGCTGATCCTGTTCTCGGCGATCCGCGTGCTGCGCGAGTACGAGCGCGGCGTCGTCTTCATGCTCGGCCGGTTCTGGCGCGTCAAAGGACCGGGCCTGGTGATCATCATTCCGGGCATTCAGCAGATGGTGAAGGTCGATCTGCGCACGGTCGTGATGGATGTCCCGCCGCAGGACGTGATCTCGCGCGACAACGTCTCGGTGAAGGTGAACGCCGTGATCTACTTC
Source organism: Burkholderiales bacterium (assembly GCA_036563785.1). Classification (GTDB taxonomy): domain Bacteria; phylum Pseudomonadota; class Gammaproteobacteria; order Acidiferrobacterales; family Sulfurifustaceae; genus JACQFZ01. The sequence goes on from DATCLR010000235.1 coordinate 7,816, forward strand.
CGCGTGATCGATCCGCAGCGCGCCATCATTCAGGTCGAGGACTACTACGCCGCCACGAGCCAGCTGGCGCAGACGACGCTGCGCTCGGTGCTCGGCAAGCACGACCTCGACGAGATGCTGGGCGAGCGCGACAAGCTCAACGCGGACATCCAGCGCATTCTCGACGTCGCCACCGATGCGTGGGGCATCAAAGTGTCCTCGGTCGAGATCAAGCACGTCGACATCGATCCCACGATGGTGCGCGCGATCGCGCGGCAGGCGGAGGCGGAGCGCGAACGCCGCGCCAAGGTGATCCATGCGGAAGGCGAGCTGCAGGCGGCGGAGAAGCTCGTGCAGGCGGCGGAGCAGATCAGCCGCAACTCGCAGGCGCTGCAGCTGCGCTACCTCGCGACGCTCGCCGGCATTGCAAACGAGCGCAGCTCGACCATCGTCTTCCCGCTGCCGCTCGACTTGATTACCCCTTTCCTCGAGAGCCAGAAGAAGTCGAGCTGAGGCGCGGTAGCGCGCTCAGCGTACCTGCCACGCGACGATGGCGACGGGGCCCGTGCTCGAGCCGAACTCGAGCCGCGGGTAGTAGCCGTCGGCGTTGGGGACGGTGGTGCCGTGCAGCACCAGCACGCCGCCGGCACCGCGAATCAGCTCGAGCGGCTGCCAGCGTCCGTGCACGCGGGCGACGAGCGGCTCCTCCTCGAGCCGGAAATGGGGCACCCAGCCGGAGTCGGTCGCGTAGTAGCGGAGCCAGACGCGGCAGAGCAGCGCCGGCCCCGCCGGGGTGCCGGTGTACAGCTCGACGACGCGCTCCGGGGGTCGCGCAGCCTGCTCCAGCGGATGCGGCTCGATGATCCATGTCGTCGCGGCGACGACCGTCTTTGCGGTCTGGACGCCCGGCTCGTCGAGGATCTCGATCTTCGCCGGCGCGCCGCCCGGCGCGCCAGGGGCGGAGGCGGTCACGGTGAAAAGCGCGGGTGCATCCTCGTCCGCGCCGGCGACGACGGCGGCGAGGAGCAGCACGAGCAGGAGGAAGGGGCGCGCGACCATCACCGGCAAGCGTAGTGGCTGCCCGGCGCCTTGTCACGGCGCGCCGGTGCGTGTGGCGCCGGCGGCTACGCCCGAATCTCCTGGCGCTGGAACGCCACGTAGGTCAGGGTGAACAGCAGCAGCGCGGCGGCGACGAGCGCGGTCACGTGCGGCCAGATCAGCACCAGGCTCTGCGACAGCGGCAGGGGCGCGCCGAGGATCGCGCCCTCCAGCTGGCCGAAGAAGACGAGGCCGAGGGTGCGCGTCTCGGGATTCAGCAGCGCCAGCGTCGCCTCCGCGTAGAGCCGGTTCGGCGAGAGGCGCCCGAGCGCCAGCTCGAGCTGCGCCTGCTCGGCGGCCGCGCGCACGGCGGCCAACAGGTCCGCGGGCTCGCCGGCGAAGAGCGGCGCCAGGAACTTCACGATAATGGGCCAGAAGACCGCGAACAGCAGCCACAGCGCAAGCCCCGCCAGGGCGGCCGTGGCGGCCTGGCGGAAGACCGCCGACAGCAGCATGGCCAGCGACAGCCATACGCCGGCGTAGGCGATCGTCACGACCAGAAAGCCGGCGCCGCGCAGCACCTCCTCGCCGCTCGGCGGGACTCCCAGGAACAGCAGACCGAAGCCCGTCACGAGCAGCCACAGGGCGGCGAGCGTGAGCGCAAGCGTCCCGAGGCCCGCCAGAAACTTGCCCAGGATCAGCGC
>DATCLR010000237.1:0-3094 GCA_036563785.1 Burkholderiales bacterium
ATCGACGCGAACGAGATCACGGACAAGGGCTACATCAACCAGCGCGCCGTGCTCACGCGGCGCGCGGCGCTGGTCGAAAAGCTTTACGCCGAGCCGCTCGATCCGGAGGTGATCGTGCCCGGCGGGTCGACGCGGCCGGGCACGTAGCACCGCGGCGTCGGCGCCCGAAGCGCCGGGCGCGCCGCCCGCACGAAGCCCCGGCGGCATCGGCGCTGCGGCGACACCGATCGAAAGCGCGCCGACGGAATGCACCACCACCGACAGGAGAAGTTGTCATGACCAAACGTACTGCTCCCCCCTTCCGCGCCGACCACGTCGGCAGCTTCCTGCGTCCACCCGAGCTCCTCGAAGCGCGCGAGAAGTACCAGAAGGGCGCGATCACGCGCGCCGAGCTTCGCGCCGCCGAGGACAAGGCGATCCGCGACATCGTCAAGTTCCAGGAAGACCTCGGCCTCAAGTCGATCACCGACGGCGAGTTCCGGCGTACGTACTTCCACATCGACTTCCTCGAGCAGCTCGAAGGCGTCGAGACGGCGGGCGGCCTGACCGCGCATTTCCACAGCAAGAAGGGCGAGGTCGATTTCGCCCCGCCGGTGCTCAAGGTGACCGGCAAGGTGCGGCACGAGAAGCCGATTCAGCTCGAGGACTTCAAGTTCCTGAAGTCCGTGACCACGAAGGGAACCCCGAAGGTCACCATTCCCTCGCCCACGATGCTGCACTTCCGCGGGGGCCGTGAAGCCATCAGCAAGGAGGCGTATCCGGACCTCGAGGCGTTCTTCGAGGACGTCGCCGCCGCGTATCGCGAAGAGATCCGCCAGCTCGCGGAGGCGGGCTGCACCTATCTGCAGCTCGACGACACCAACCTCGCCTACCTGTGCGATCCGAAGATGCGCGAAGGCGCGCGCCAGCGCGGCGAGAACCCGGACGAGCTACCGCTGCGCTACGCGCGCTTCATCAACGCCGCGATCAAGGACCGCCCGCCGGGCATGGTCATCGGGACGCACCTCTGCCGCGGCAACTTCAAGAGCGCGTGGGTGGCCGAAGGCGGCTACGAGCCGGTCGCCGAGGTGCTGTTCAACGAGCTCAACGTCGACTGCTACTTCCTCGAGTACGACGACGAGCGCTCGGGCGACTTCGCGCCGCTGCGCTTCGTGCCGAAAGGGAAGATCGTCGTGCTCGGGCTGGTGACGACCAAGGTGGGCGAACTCGAGTCGAAGGACGACCTCAAGCGCCGCATCGACGAGGCCGCGCGCTACGTGCCGTACGAGCAGCTCTGCCTCTCGCCGCAGTGCGGCTTCTCGAGCACCGTCCACGGCAACGAGATCGCGCGCGAGTCGCAGGCGGCGAAGCTGCGGCTCGTGATCGAGACGGCCCGGGAGGTCTGGGGCGAGCACTGAAGCCGACGCGGGCGCGGCGCCACGAACCGCGCCCACGTGCGAAGGGCGCAACAGCGCTGCTGTTGCGCCCTTTTTCCTTCGCCCGAGACAACCCGCGCTTCCCGCTCACGAGCCCTGCGCGGCCTTTCGCGGCGAGAGCGCGCGAAGTACAGTTCGCGTCTCGCTGCCCGTGCAGCCGCCCTTTCCAAGGAGATCGAAGAAGTGCCCAGACTGCTCCTCGTACGCCACGGCCGCGCCGCCGCGGGCTGGGACGCCGATACCGATCCCGGCCTGGACGAGACCGGCCGCGAGCAGGCGCGACGGATGGCGCAGCAGGTCGCGCCGCTCGGCCCCATGGATTTCCTCGTGAGCCCGATGCGGCGCACGCGCGAGACGGCCGCCGCGCTCGCCGAACTCTGGGGCGTCGCGCCGCGGATCGAGCCGCGCGTGAGCGAAATCCCCTCGCCCACGAGCGACCTCAAGGCGCGCGGACGGTGGCTGCGTGAGATCGCCGCGCGCCGCTGGAGCGAGCTCGAGGACGAGGCGCTCGTGCGCTGGCGCGAAGCGCTGTTCGAAGCGCTGGGCGCGATCGAGCGCGATACGGTGATCGTCACGCACTACATCGCGATCAACGCGGCGGCCGGGCGCGCCGTGGGGGACGAGCGCGTGGTGCACTTCCACCCCGACTACTGCTCGATCACGGAGTTTCGCAACGACGGCGGCCGTCTGGAGCTGATCCGGTACGGCGCGCAGGCGGACACCCGCCTCCTCTAGCGCGGGGCGCATCGCGCCGCGCGGCGTCAGCGGCCGCGCGCGAGATACTCGTGCGACTGCATCTCGATCAGGCGGCTGACGGTGCGGTCGAACTCGAACAGCAGCGCCCGCGCCTGCGGCTCCGCCGCGACCTGGTCTTTCTTCAGGAGCTCCTCGGGCGGCGCCTCGGCGGAGACGAAGAGCTTCACCCGGTTGTCGTAGAGGACGTCGACGAGCAGCGTGAAGCGGCGTGCCTCGTCGCGCCGCTCCGGCCCGAGCCGCGGCACGTTCGAGACGATCACGGTATGGAACTCCTGCGCGAGCTGCAGGTAGTCGAGCTGCGAGCGGCCGTGGCCGCAGATGACGTCGAAGTCGAACCAGACCACGCCGCCCGCGAGGCGCCGGTACGGAACGCGCCGGCCCTCGATCTCGAGCGGCGTCGTTTCCTCCCCGGTCTCGGCGATGTTGTCGAACGCCTCGCGCAGCGCCGCGTCGGCGTCGGGACCGAGCGGCGTCACGTACGTGCGGCTGCGCTCGAGCGCGCGCAGGCGGTAATCGACACCGTTGTCGACCTCGAGCACGTCGAGCCGCTCCTTGATGAGGCGGATCGCCGGCAGGAAGTCGTCGCGCTTCAAGCCGCCCTTGTAGAGGTCGTCCGGCGCGTAGTTCGATGTCATGCAGTAGACGACGCCGAGGTCCATGGTGCGTTCGAGCAGCCGCCCGAGGATCATGGCGTCGGCGACGTCGTTGACATGCATCTCGTCGAAGCAGATGAGGCGCCAGCGCCGCGCGATACGCTCGGCGACCTTATCGAGCGGGTTCGACTGACTCTTGAGCTTGTCGAGCTCGCGGTGCACATCGCGCATGAAGTGGTGAAAGTGGACGCGGTACTTGCGGACCAGCGGCACGCAGCCGTAGAACGCATCCATAAGGAAGCTCTTGCCGCGTCCCACCCCGCCCCAGAG
>DATCLR010000239.1:0-3750 GCA_036563785.1 Burkholderiales bacterium
CGCAGGCGCTTGCGCAGGCTCCGCGATACCCGCAACCGCGCCGGGAACAGTACCGCACGGGGATCGGGACTCCACCAGAGGATCGGCTGGCCCTCGTTGTACCAGGGAAAGACGCCCTGACGATAGGCGGCGAGTAGACGCGCCGGCCGCAGGTCGCCGCCGACCGCGAGCAGCCCGTCGGGCGACGCCAGCTCGACCGGCGGAAAGCGAAAGTCTTCGGCATGGGGATCGATTACGAGCACGCGCTCACCTGGGACCGGGCGCCGCGGTGCGCCGATAGGGTGCGTGCTCGTTGAGCTCGTCCATGTAGTAACCGATGTGCTCCTGCTCGGCGGCGAGAAATTCGCCGACCGCGCGGTGGAACGCGGGATCGCGCAGCCAGTGCGACGAGTAGGTAGGCGTCGGCGTGAAGCCGCGCGCGAGCTTGTGTTCGCCCTGCGCGCCGGCTTCGTAGCGGCGGATGCCTTCGGCGATGCAGTACTCGATCGGCGCGTAGTAGCAGGTCTCGAAGTGCAGGCCGGGGATGCCGCGCTCTCCGCCCCAGTAGCGCCCGTAGAGCGTATGCGCGTTGCGCAGGCACAGCGCCGCTCCCGCGATCCGCTCGCCGCGGCGCGCGACCACGAGGACCACTTGCGAGGCCATGATCTCGCCGAGGGCGAAGAAGAAATCGCGCGTCAGGTACGCGATCCCGCCGTGCGCGCGCACGGTCGCGCGGTAGAAGCGGTAGAGCGTGCTCCAGAGCGCCGCGGTGACCGCCGTGCCGGGTACCACCTCGCAGCGCACGCCGGCCTCGCGGACCTGCCGGCGCTCGCGCTTCACGTTGTTACGCTTGTGGGAAGTGAAGCTCGCGAGGAAGTCCGAGAAGTCCCGGTAGCCGGGGTTCGACCAGTGGAACTGGCAGCCGACCCGCGCGAGGTGCCCGCTGGCGCCGAGGATCTCGCGCTCCTCGGGCGAGTGGAACAGCCAGTGCACCGACGAGGCGCGGACCGCGTCGGCGGCCGCGCGCACGCCCTCGATGAGCCGCTCCGCCACGACGCGGCGGTCCGCTTCCGGCGCGACCAGGAGGCGCGGGCCCGCCACCGGGGTGAACGGCACGGCGGCGACGAGCTTCGGATAGTACGCGCGCCCGTGTCGGCGGTACGCGTCCGCCCATGCCCAGTCGAAGACGTACTCGCCGTAGGAGTGCTCCTTGACGTAGAGCGGCACCGCGCCGAGCAGCGCGCCGTCTGCGCGCCGTCTGGCGACCACGTAGGCGGGCTCCCAGCCGGTTCCGGGTCCGACGCAGCCCGTACGCTCGAGGGCGTAGAGGAACTCGTGACGCAGGAACGGATTGTCGCCCGCGATGCGGTTCCATTCCCGGGCGTCGATGCTGGCGAGGCTTGGCAGAGTGTGTACTTCCATGGCGCGGAAGCATCCGACCCGCCGCGGCCCGCGCGGTTCCGCAGCCGCTAGTCGGCCGGGGATTGCGGCAGCATCCCGCGCAGCAGCAGGTCGGCGAGCAGCTCGCTGTACCGATTCGGATCCGCCGCGCAGCCGGCGTCGGGGAGGTGCTGTATGACGTTGCGCGACTGGAGGAAAAAGTAGCTCGCCCCGCACAGGGCGAGCGCCGCCACGGCCGGATCGAAGTCCTTGCGCAGCGCACCGCGCGCCTGGCCGTTGCGCAGGATCGCGACCAGCCGCGCGAAATTCGGGCCGAACACCCGCTCGGCGAGCTCTTTCGCCAGGCTGTCGTCGTTCCCGGTGAGGAGCTCGCGCAGCATCAGCCGGTGCAGACGCTCGCGCTTGAGCATGCCCTCGAGCACCTTCACCGCGTAGGCGCTGAAGCGTTCGGGGAAGTGGTCCCCGTGCGCCTCGAGGTGCTCGAGCCGCTCGGCCGCTCCGCGGCAGGCGTGACGCACTACCGCGAGGTAGAGCTCGCGCTTGGAGCTGAAGTGATGGAACACGTTCGCCTTGCTGATGCCCGCGCGCTCGGCGATTGCGCTGATCGACACCGCCGCGTATCCCTGTTCGGCGAACAGCTGTTCGGCGGCGGCGAGGATGCGGGAAGGGGCGTCGCCGCGAGCGGAATCGGGGGTGACTGCGGGTGATGTTGCCATTGCGCGGGAACCGAACGGGCGCTCGCAAAGCGCACGACAGGTTCCGATCCTACCTGCGCGCCGAAGCGCCCGCAATGTCGGTCGGGCGGCCGCTGCCACGCCCGGCACGTCGCGGACGGCGCCGGCGGGCGCTGGCTTCGGCCGGGCGCGGCGATTCCCAAACCAGGGGTTCCTAAGGGATAATCCGCGCCTTCTTAGCATGTCCGAAGGCCAATGAATCTCCACGAATATCAAGCGAAGTCCGTTCTGGCGAAGTACGGGGTGCCGGTTCCGCCCGGGCGTCCCGCTCATTCCGTTGCCGAGGCGCTGCAGGCGGCCGAGGCGCTCGGCGGCTCGGCCTGGGTGGTCAAGGCGCAGATCCATGCGGGCGGCCGCGGCAAGGCCGGCGGCGTAAAGCTCGTGCGGAGCCGCGAGGAGCTCGAGGCGACGGCCAGGAAGCTTCTCGGCTCGCGGCTTGTCACGCACCAGACGGGGGCCGCCGGGCAGCCGGTCGAGCGGCTCTACATCGAGGCGCCGAGCGAGATCGCGCGCGAGCTCTACCTCGCCTGCCTCACGGACCGGCCGTCGGAACGTGTCGTGTTCATCGCCTCGGCCGAAGGCGGGATGGAGATCGAGGAGGTCGCGGCCAAGCACCCCGAGAAGATCCTCAAGACCGCGGTCGAGCCCGCGGTCGGTCTGCAGCCCTACCAGTGCCGCGAGATCGGCTTCGCGCTCGGCCTCGAGGACAAGCAGGTGGCGCAGCTCACGCGGCTCATGACGGCGCTCTACCGGGCGTACGAAGACTGCGATCTGTCGCTGCTCGAGATCAATCCGCTGGTCGTGACCAAGGCCGGCGAGCTGCTCGTGCTCGACGCCAAGATCCAGGTCGACGACAACGCGCTCTACCGGCAGCCGGAGCTCGCGCAGCTGCGCGATCCCGCGCAGGACGATCCGAAGGAAGTGCGCGCGCGCGAGCACGACCTCAACTACGTCGCGCTCGAGGGCAATATCGGCTGCATGGTCAACGGCGCCGGCCTCGCCATGGCGACCATGGACCTGATCAAGCTGCACGGCGGGCAGCCGGCGAACTTCCTCGACGTCGGCGGCGGCGCCACCGCGGAACGCGTCGCGGAAGCGTTCAAGATCATCCTCTCCGACCCCAACGTCAAAGCGATCCTCGTCAACATCTTCGGCGGCATCGTGCGCTGCGACCTCATCGCCGAGGGCATCATCAAGGCGGTGAAGGAAGTGAACGTGCGCGTGCCGGTGGTCGTGCGCCTCGAAGGCACCAACGTCGAGAAGGGCCGGGAGCTGCTCCAGACGAGCGGCCTCAAGGTCACGGCGGCGGACAGCCTGACGGAGGCGGCAAAGCTGGTGGTGGCGGCGGCGCAGTAGCCGCGCGGCGCCGCGCAGCGGGCGCGCGAGAACGGCCTCGGCGCCCCGCGGCGCGCGGCGGTTCCATGAAACCTACAGTCGGGATTGCGTAATGAGCGTACTAGTCGACAAGAACACCAAAGTCATTTGCCAGGGCTTCACCGGCAAACAGGGCACGTTCCATTCCGAGCAGGCGCTCGCTTACGGCACCCGGCTCGTCGGTGGCGTCACGCCGGGCAAGGGCGGGCAGAAGCACCTGGGGCTCCCGGTGTTCAATACCGTGCGCGAGGCGGTCGCGGAG
>DATCLR010000245.1:0-15930 GCA_036563785.1 Burkholderiales bacterium
GCTCTGCCGGCCGCCCTCTTCGGCGCACGCTCGCCGTGCCCGCGGGCAGTCGGCGAGCACGAACTCGAGCAGCCGGCGCGTGCTTTCTCGCCAGCTCATCCAGGGCATGGCGTCGGACCTCGGATGCTTGCCGGCGGCGTACAGAGCGAGCCAGTTTTCGATCGCCGCAGCGAGGTCCGCCCCCTCGAGGCCGTCGAAGTACGCGGCATGGTCCCCGGCCACTTCGCGGAACACGGGGATATCGCGGGCGAGGAGCGCCAGTCCGCGTCTCGCCGCCTCGATCAGCGGCAGGCCGAAGCCCTCCCCTTCCGAGGCCGCGATCAGGCAGTCGGCAGTCTGATACAGCTTGTCCAGGTACTCGTCCGATACGCCTTCCAGCCAGTGCAGCCTACGGTTGTGCTCGGGGTGAGCACGAAGGCGCTCGATCAGGTCCTCGACGTGCCAACCCTGCTTGCCCACGACGACGAGGTTGACGTCGATGCCCCGCGTCCAGAGCATCTCGAACGCAGCGAGCGTCTGCCTGTGGCCCTTGCGCGGCTCGATGGTTCCAACCATCAGGAACGACGGCCGCGCCGCGAGCTGTTCGAGCAGCGCCGGCGCGTCCGCGGGCAAGCCGGCCGAGGGCGCCGAGCTCTCGATGTCGGCCCCGTTGTGCACCCACGCGATCCGGAATCGCGGATCGAGATCCGGCACATGGACGCGGTACCAGTCGCGCAACGCGTTCGCGGTCGCCCGGCTGACGCATACCACGCCGTCGAACAGCGCGATCGTGCACAGCCAGCGGCGAAAGCCCGCTTCCGTCCCGGCGGGAAAGTAGTCGGGCAGGAGCACCGGCAGGATGTCGTGCACCAGGAAGCGGCAGGGAATGCCGAGGCGCCTGAGCGCGAGCAGGAAGTCGCGTTGTGCCGGCACGACCTGCGCCTGGTAGTCGAGACCGAAGAAGACGTCGCCGGGACAGTAATCGATGGGCACGGCTTCCGCTTCCCCGCCGACGCTCCGGCCCTCGAGTCGTCCGAGCACGCGGCGCGCGTAGCGGTAGCCGAAGCTGTCGACCGTCGCGTACACCGGCTCGACGCGGAAACCGGCGGGCGGATTCCGCAGCAGCTCCAGCAACACGCTGCGCGTAACGCGCTGACACCCGGTTCCCGCGTCCCGCTGCTCGAGCTCCGACACATCGACGAAAAGTCGCGGCACACGGTCCGGCGGCGGAAACGAGCATGCCAGCGCTTGCGCGAGCGCGAGGCGCTCGCGCTCGCCCGGGGGCGGCGTAACGCCGACGAGCGCGTCGATGCACTCCCTCATCGGGTCTTCGATCCCCCCGCGCTTCCGCGCTCTTTCCGCCCCCTGCCGCTCCATGGCCCGCTCCCACGCGGCGAATGCCCGCTTCGCCGTCGCGTCCCAGGAGAACCTGCCGGCGCGCTCGCGACCCGATGCTCTGAGCGAGGCGCGCAGCACCTCGTCCGTCAGAACCTGCTCCAGCTTCGCGGCGATCGCGCCGAGGTCGTAAGGGTCGAACAGGGCGTCGGCGCGTCCGATCACCTCCGGAATGCTCGCCGCGTTCGCGCCGATCACTGCGGCTCCGCAGGCCATCGCCTCGAGGGCCGGCAACCCGAACCCTTCGTCGTAGGACGGAAGCACCGTGGCGGCGCACGCGTTGTAGAGCGCGACCAGCTCGTCGTCGCTCACGTGCGCCAGGAGCAGCTCCTCATCCCGCATGCCCGCCCCGCGGGCCATGTCGCGAAGCAGCCGCCGGTGCACCTCGTCGTTGCGTCCGATCAGCACGAGCCGATGGCCTTCGCGCACGTCGCGCCGCAGCCACGTCCACGCGCGGAAGAGGCGCTCGAGGTTCTTGTGCGGCTCTATGGTCCCGGCGGTGACGACGAAGGGCCGGTCGAGCCCGAGCCGCCTGCGCAGCCTCTCGGTGCCCGCGCCGCGGTGCGGAAGCGGCCGGAAAATCGGTGCGCACGCCGCCGATACGCACACCACCCGCTCGTCGGCGATCGCCAGAGCCCGTCGAACGTCGCGCGCCGTGAACTCGGAATTCGTGAGCAGAATGTCCGCACGCCGCAGCACGTCGAGCCGATCGCAGTACCACCGCTCCAGCAGCGGGTTCGGCCGCAGGTATCGATCGGGATCGTGCCAGGGAATGAGATCGTGATGCGAAACGGAGGTAACCCAGCTGCGGCGGACGGGCGAGGTCGGCGCCCCGGTCACCGCGTCGTCGCCGAAGCCCTCGAAGACGCTGGTCACGTGCACGACGTCGGGCGAAAGGCTCGCAAGAAACGCTTCGCGAATGATCTCGGCGCGGCGACGCCGCGCGTCGTTCCCGCTGTCGGACGCCCGGGTCGGCCCGGGCGCATGCCACACGCGAATGCAATCGCGGGGCAGCAGGCCGTCGAACGCCGTGCGTATGCCGTCGATCGCGTCCGGCAGCGATCCGTTCAGCGCGAGCAGTACCTCGCGCCGTCCACGGTTGCGTACCAGCGCCTCCGCGAAGCACAGCGCGTACCGACCGATGCCTCGGAACCGGCTCTCGGTTTGCGCTCCCTGCATGTCTACGACGATACGCACGGTCTAAGCCCGTACGTGCTCGATGGCACTCTTGAGCTGCAGGTAGAGCTTGCGGGCGCGAGGCGAGAGATCGGCGAACGACCCGGGCTCGGGCATCGACGGCGGCGATGCGGTGCCCGGCGCGCCGCCTCCGGATACCCCATGCAACAAGCCGTAGAGCCACGCGCGCAGGCGCGGCTGCCTGGCGAGCTGCGAGCGCGCGAGCTTCATCAGCCGCGGCCGCGAACGCGCCGCCCGCAGCGCCGCACCGAGCCCAGGCCGCGCCGCCCGCGCGAGCATCGCCCGCGTCCGTCGGTAGCCGTCGCGGCATGCCCCGGATAGCGCGCGCAGGGGCCGCGTCACGCGCCAGGAGCGACTGTGGAGAACGGCGTCGAGCATTGCCGTCGCCTCGCGCGCCTGGCGCTCGGCCTGCATCGCGTGCTCCTCCGCACGCATCGCCGCCGCTTCGGCGCACACGGCCCGCGCTTCCGCGTCGCGAGCCTCCCTCTCCGCACGTGCCGCGCGCTCCTCCGCCTCCTGCGCGCGGCGATCCGCCTCCTCGCGCACCCGCCGCTCCGCCCGCGCCACCCGTTCTTCCGCGAACCCGGCGACGGCCGCCAGCCGCCCGATCTCCGCCCGCAATGCCTCTTCGCGCTCGTCCCGCATCCGGTCGTACCGCTCCGCCAGCCATTCGAGCGTCACACCGTGCTCCGTCGCGAAAGCCGCTTCGGTCGCGGCGCGCACGCGTTCGTCGCCGCGTTTGCGGGCCACGACCGCATAGTCGGGGCTAACGCCGCTAAGCACGTCGAGCAACGCGACACTGCCGTCGTTCTTATTACTAAGATCGGGCGCTTCCTGCAGCCGCAGCACCTTCACGCGCTCGTACCCGTGGTACTCGGCCAGGAACGACAGCAGCGGCGGAGGAATCGGTCGCCGGTGAGTCGGATCGAGGTAGAAGTGCGCGGACCCGACGACGATGTTCTCGGGATTCGGGGTCTCGAGAACGAGAAGTCCGCCGGGCCGGAGCACGCGCAGCGCTTCCTGCACCAGCGCCCGCACCTCGTCGAACTCGAGGTGCTCCACCACGTGGAACGCCGTCACCAGTGTTACGCTCTCGTCCGCGAGACCGCGCAGGAACTCGAGAGCGTCGGCCTTTCGTGCGTCGAGCCCACGTTCGCGGCAGGCATGGACCATGCCCTCGTCGCGATCCACTCCCTGCGCCGCGAGCCCCTGCGCCGCCAGCAGCTCCAGCCACTCGCCACGACCGCATCCGAGATCCACCGCCCTGAAGTCCGCGTATGCCTCCCGCAGTCCCGTCACGAACGGAAGGTAGACCTGCAAGCGCTGCTTGATCATGTCGCAGCTTCCGCGGAATCTGTCCTCAAACGCCCTGTAGAACCGTTCGTTGTTGTCGTTCATAGGCTATCTTGGCCTCCAGCCAGTTACACCCTTCGAACTGTGTTTTTTCCCTGTTGACGACGCTGAATACCAGCGCCAGATCGCGCCATTCGTAGTTGCCGCCGACGTGCGTATCCCGTGCGTGCAGCGCCGTGACGATCGAATAGCTGCCGACGCCGAGATTCGCGCGAAAGGCGACGACGAAGCGGTACTCGTCGCCCGGCTGCGGTCTCTCGATCACCTGGCCGGTGTGCCACGTGTTGGTTCCGTAGATCGTCTGCCCCAGGCGGTCCTTGATGCCGAATCCGAAGACGAGCGTCGGTACCGGCCGTTGCACCTTGACCCGGACGTGCAGCTCCACCGCTTCTCCGACGTCGACCTGATCCGTGGGCCGTCCCCTGCCGTCGCAGAGCACGATTTCCTCGACGCGCGCCTCCCCGGTGCCCGATACCGTCCGCGCTCTGCCGTCCCGCAGGCGCTCGACCGAGACCGTGCGGCCCTCCCGCTCGGCGATGAGCGCGTTGTAGAAATCGAGCACTTCCTCGGGAACGCCGTCCTTCAGCACACGTCCGCGGTCGAGCAGCACCGCGCGATCGCAGAGGGCAAGTATCGCGGCGCGGTCGTGGGACGCGATCAGCAGGCTCGTTCCCTGGCGCTGGAACTGGCGTATACGGTCGAAGCTCTTGTGCTGGAAGTAGGCGTCGCCGACCGACAGCGCCTCGTCGACGATCAGCACTTCCGGCCGCCACGCGGTCGCGACGGCGAACGCGACCCGCACCTGCATGCCGCTCGAGTGCGTACGCATCGGCTGATCGAAGTAGTCGCCGATTTCGGCGAATTCCTCGATTTCTGGCATCGCCGCCTCGATCTCCGCGGGCACGACCCCCATGAGCCCGGCGGCGTGCCTGACGTTCTGCCGCGCGGTGAGCTCCGGGTTGAAGCCCATGCCGAGCTCGAGGATAGCGGCGACGCGTCCCGCCGCCACCACTCTTCCTTCGGTCGGGCGCATGGTGCCGGCGACGATCTTGAGCAGCGTGCTCTTGCCGGCGCCGTTCTGCCCGACGATCCCGAGCGCCTGCCCGCGCGGAATGGCGAAGCTCACGTGCCTCAGGACCCAGCTCTCCTCCGTCGGGACGGCGGGAATACCGAGCCAGCGGCCGAAGCGGTGCCATTCGCTTCGGTACGCGCGAAAGGCCTTGCCCACGTTCTCGACCACCAGCCCGTTCACAGCGCGTCCACCATTTCCGGCGCCGCGCGGCGAAACAGGAGCAGCGCGAACAGGAGCAGCGCCGCCACGGCGACCGCGTGATACGCGAGCCCGCCGAGATCCGGGGCGCTGCCGTACAGGAGGACGCGCTGATATGCCTCGACGACCGGATACAGCGGGTTCAGGTACAGCCACCGCCGGTGCTCCTCTCCGATGATGCTCGCCGGGTACACGATCGGCGTGAGCCAGAACCAGATCTGCAGCACGATCGGTACCGCCTGTCCGACGTCGCGGACGAAGACGTTGATCACCCCGAGCGCAAGCCCGATTCCGAGCGCGAACGCCGTCACCAGCGCCGCCAGCGGCACCAGCCACAGCATGGCCGGCGTGAAACCGTGCCCGAGAAGCGCGAAGATTCCGAGCATCGCCAGCAACAGCAGCGCGTTGTTGAGGAGGCTCGATCCGGCGGCGATCGCCGGAAGCGTGATGCGGGGAAAGCTCATCTTCTTCAGCAGATTTCCCTGCTCCACGAAGAGCGTGAGACATCGGGTGACGATGTCGCTGAACAGCGTCCAGGCGAGCAGCCCGGCCATCAGGTAAACGGCGTAGGCGTACCTGTTCTCGATGCCCGGCAGCCGCGCGGCCAGCACGTTCGAAAGAATCAGGGCGTAAATCGCGACCTGGGCCAGCGGGCTGATGATCATCCACAGTCCGCCGAGCTTGCTCCGCGCGAAGCGTGTCACCAGCTCGTTGCGGATCGAGCTCAGAACGAAGTGGCGGTAGCGCCACAGGGACCGAAGCAAGCCGGACACACTGCCTCCCCCGAAGTCCCGCGCCACGACCATCGCGGCGATTCGAGACTTCTTTCCTTGGGACTTTGTCGGCACGACACTGCCGCGATCCGACGCCGGGCGCGCCGCGGCGCATGGCGCCGTTCATTTCACGTCGCTGGCTATCGGGCGGACCCGCGGCGCGGGTCCGCCGCGATCGCATCGCGTCCTCGACCGCCGGTCCGGTCGCCCCCGCCGAGTGCCGCCGGGCGCGGTCCCGCGGACGGCTGAACGGCAGCCGTTCCCGCCGCGTCCCGGGCATCGCCGCGCTGCAGCAGCTCCCGGTACAGCGCCACATAGCGCTGCGCCATGTGGTGCCCGCTGAACATCCGCTCGAAACGCCTTCGGGCCGCTGCCCCCATGGCGCGCGCCCGCGCGTCGTCGTGGCGCAGCATCTGCATGGCGGCCCGCAGCGCCGCGGGATTCCGCGGCTCCACGACGAAGCCCGTTACACCGTCCGCGTTGACGTAGCTCGTTCCGGTCCGGATCTCGCACGAGACGAGCGGCTTGCCCATCATCGCGCCTTCGAGCAGCGTGATACTGAAGGCCTCCGAGCGCTCGTGGCTCGGGAGCACGACGGCGCGACAAAGCCGCAGCAGCGCCACTTTGGTTTCGTCGTCGACGTAGCCGGTGAAGGCGACATTCGAGAGCTTCCATGCCTCGGCGCGACGCTTGAGCTCCCCTTCGATCGGACCGGTGCCCACGATGAGCACGCGCAGATCCGTTCCGCGTACCGCTTCGAGAAGGACTTCCAGTCCTTTGTAGTAGCGTAATACGCCGATGAAGAGAAAGAAATCGCGCCCGTAGCATGCTTCGACGCGCGCGAGCGTCGAAGCGGCGAGCAAGGGGTAGCTCGACCGACTCAAGCCAATGGGAATGGTGATGATTTTGTGGCGATACCGACGCAGAACGGGCGACGATACGACGTAATTCGGCGACGTCGCCACGATGACATCGACATCCTCGAGGAAACGATCGCGCAGCGGCGCATACAGGCGCCCCAGGTGCCGCTGGCGTACGACGTCGGAATGGTAGGTCACGACCGTCGGACGTCGCATCGGGCTCAGACAGTGCATGAGATCCATGAAGGGCCACGGAAAGTGGTAGTTGACCACGTCCGCCAACCGCACGAGCTCGTTGAAGCGCCGCAGCGCCGTGAGCCCGATACCGCACGACGCCACCTCGAAGTGTCGCTTCGCCTGATACACCTCCGCTTCCGCATACTGTAGCGGCGACTTGGCGGGCGCGGGCGACAAGGTGAACACCCGGCACTCGGCTCCCGCGGCGGTGCTCCCGATACAGAGCTGTCGGATGGTTTCCTCGAGCCCTCCCTGCGTGTCGGGAAAATACGTTCGGTAAACGTGCAGAACGCGCAGCCGTCGCTCGCCGAGCGAAGCCGGAAATATACGCACCGAAGAGACTTTCCTTGTCACGTCTTATTCCTTCCCTGGGACCGGGATGCCCGCCGGCAACCCGCGCTGGTTCGACCGGTCTTCGCGACCCGAGTCACAGGCGCCGCTTGCGGCCGTACGGCCAACGGGAAGCAGACCCTATGACCGCGAGGCGGCAACAACCCTGTCGCCGTCGGGCCCGACCTTCCGGTTCGCTTTATCGGATCGATTCCGCCGCCCTAAGTTCGAGCATCGACGGCGAAGCGAAATGCCGAGCCAATGCCGCCGCTACCGGATTCACCCGAGGAGATCCCGATAAACCCCTAGCGTCTTGTCCACGACGACCTGCACGCCGAACTCGAGCTCGGCGATCTGCCGGCTGCGCCTGCCCATGGCTTCGGCCCTCCGGCGCCCGCCCAGAATCTCGCGAATCGCTTCCGCCAGCTCCCGGCCGTCACCGGGCGTCACCAGCAGCCCGTTGATTCCGTGTCGCACCGCTTCCCGACATCCTCCGGTGTCCGTCGCGACGAGCGGCCTGCCGCAAGCGGCCGCTTCGAGCAGCACCTTCGGGACTCCTTCTCCGTAGGTGCTCGGGAGACATACCACGCTGGCCTGTGTCAGCACGGAAGCCATGTCCGTCTGTCTGCCCCACCATTCCACGATGCGCTCGGACGCCCACGCCTCCAGTTGCCTTCGCGGCACGGCCGAAGGATGTCCCGGCTCCGAATCGCCTACCAGCACGAAGCGGGCGCACAGCCCCTGCGTCAGCAGCACTCGCGCGGCATCGACGAACTCCTTCACGCCTTTCTCCCAGAGCATTCGCGCCGCGAGCATCACGATCGGCGTTCCTCGAGGCAACGGTGTGAACCGATACTCTTCGAGATCGACACCCGATCCCCGGATCAGACTGGCCTGCCAATCCTCGATCACGCGGGCCGCGCGAAGAATCCGGAGGTCCTCGCGATTCTGGAGAATGACGCGCACTCTCGCATTCCGGAAGAGCAGACGATAGAGCTGCAGCACCAGCCGCCGGCGCGCCGACGCCGAAATGCCGCGGCGCACGAACACCGTGCCGAGCCCCGGGATCGCATTGACGATGCCGATCTCGGGGAAAGCGCGGGCGACGAGCGTGCCGTACAGAAGCGGCTTGATCGTGACGTTGTGAACGATCCGCGGACGCACCTGCCGGACGACCGCGCAGATCCGCTGCACCGTCGGAACGTCGCGCACCGGGTTCTCGCTCCAGCGATGCAGCGGCACCTCGTGGTGCACGAAGCCTTCCTCGACGACCCGCGCGACCGCCGGCCCCCCCGGGGTCGCCACGTGCACCTCCATACCCTCCGCCCGCGCGGCGCGCGCGAGCGGCAGGCGATGCGACACGAAGAAGTGCGCATCGTTCACGAAGAACAGAATGCGTCCCTGCAGCGCGCGGCTCGCGCGAGCGGCTGCTCGCGGCGCCTCGCATACCAGCGGTGTCGCGCTCACGGGACGGCATCCCGCACGCGAGCGGCCGGCCTGCTCGCCCGCGCGGCGCCCGCCTGATGCTCCAGCCACGCCTGAAACATGAGCACGTCCCACAGGTGGTACTGCCAGTTCCGGCGGCCGCTCAGGTGCTCGAGCCACTTCGCCCGGATCGGCTCGGGACGGAAGAACCCCTCCTCGCGCAGCCGGCGCTCGTCGAGCAGCGCTTCGGCCCAGTCGCGCAGCGGCCCCCGCAGCCACGCATGCAGCGGCACGGCGAATCCGCTCTTCGCACGCTCGACGAGCCGGCGAGGCACGTAGCGATCGAGGACGCGCCGCAGCAGCCACTTGCTTTCGCCGCCGCGAATCTTGAGCGCGAGCGGCACGCGCCATGCGAACTCGACGATCCGGTGGTCGAGAAAGGGCGCGCGCGTCTCGAGCGATGCAGCCATGGCCGCCCGATCCACCTTCACGAGGATGTCGTCGGGCAGGTACGTCAGCGTATCGAGATACATCATCGTCCGCTCGAACCCCGGCGCGAGCCGCGACGCGCTGCCCTGTTCGAACGGGATCGGCGGCTCGTGCCCCCCGACGACGACCCGCGACGGATTCTTCCAGTGGGAAACGAGTGTCCAGTAGATGTCGAGGGGCGATCCTGTCTCCATCAGCTCCGCGAGCTTGTGCACCTTGTCGCCGAAGCCGCCATATCGCCACCGCCGGGGAAGCACGGCAGCCGCCCGCGCACCCATGCCGTCCCAGCGTTCCGGCGGCAGGCGCATGAGCCACTCCGCCGCGGCCGCACGCAGGCGGCGCGGGATCCACGCCGCCGCCCCTCCCACGCGCCGCGCCCAGAAGTAGCGGTTGTATCCGGCGAAGAGCTCGTCGCCGCCGTCGCCCGACAGACATACCTTCACGTGCCGCCGCGCGAGCTCGCTCAACAGCACCGTCGGAATCTGCGAGGAGTCGGCGAACGGCTCGTCGTAGATGGCGGGCAAACGCGCAATCGCCTCCATCGCCTGATGCGGGGTGACGTAAAGCTCGGTGTGCTCCGTCCCCAGATACTGCGCGACCGCGCGCGCATACCCGGATTCGTCGAAGTCCGTCTCGCGAAATCCGATCGTGAACGTCTTCACGGGCCGGCTGCTCTGCGCCTGCATCAACGCCACCACCGTGGAGGAATCGACGCCTCCCGAGAGGAATGCGCCGAGCGGAACGTCGGCGCCCATCTGGAGGGCGATCGCTTCCCGAAGCATCCGATCGAGCGTCTCCGCGGCTTCTTCGGCGGAACCTGCGAATGCCTCCGCGACCCCTCGGGCCACGATGTCCCGCAGGGACCAGTATGCGGCACGCTGCAGCTTCGCCGCGGCGATGTCGCGCGTCGTCGCGTGGAGCAGCGATCCCGGCGGGAGCTTGCGAATGCCGGCATAGATCGTGTACGGCGCGGGGATACAGTTGTGCCTCAGGAACAGCGCGAGCGCGCCGCGGTCTATCTCCGCGTCGAAGGCCGGGTGCGCGCGCAGCGCTTTCAGCTCCGACCCGAAGAGAAGCACGCCGTTCTGCAGGCCGTAGTAGAGCGGTTTCTCGCCGAGCCGGTCGCGCGCCAGCGTCAGCCGCCGTTCCGTCCGATCCCAAAGGGCGAATGCGAACATGCCGATGCAACGCGCGAGCGCCGCTTCGACGCCCCACGCGGAGATCGCCGCGAGCAGTGTCTCGGTATCCGAACGTCCGCGCCACGGGACGCATCGCGCGCCGTGCCGTTCCAGCTCACGGCGCAGTTGCTCGTGGTTGTAGATCTCGCCGTTGAGGACCAGCACGAACCGCCCGCACGGCGAGACCATGGGCTGACGACCCGCCGAGGAAAGCTCGCGGATCGCTAGCCGCCGGTGCGCCAGAACCACGCCCGCCTGCAGATCGAACCAGACGCCGGCATCGTCGGGTCCCCGGTGGGCCAGGAGGTCGACCATGCGGCGCGCGGTCCGGAGCGCGCGCTCGCGCACGGGTGGGAGGGATACGAAACCGGCTATGCCGCACATGGCCGGCGCTCGCCCGACGCGAGCTCCCGATAGAGCTGTGCGTAGCGCTTGGCGACTGCCCCCATCTCGAAGCGCTCCCGGATTCTGTTGCGGGCACGCCGGCCCAGGGCACACCGCTGCCCGACGCTCAGGGAAAGCAGTTCGTCCCACGCGCACGCGAGAGCCTCCGCGTCGTTGGGCGGCACGATGCGTCCGGTGTCCCCGATGATCAACGCGGCATCGCCGATATCGGTGGCAACGCACGGAACCTCGCAGGCCATCGCCTCGCCCAGCACGTTCGGGAACGCCTCTCCCTGCCCGGAGCACAAGGTCGAGACGTCGAGGGCCGCGGTGAGCCGCGGCACGTCGTGGCGCTCGCCGAGCATGTGTGTGGCCGGCCGGATTCCGGCCTCCTCCACACGGCGAAGGAGCGCTACGTTATCCCCGCTCGCACCTCGCCCGACCAGGAGAAAGTGCACGTCCGGCCGGCGCCGACGCAGCTCGGCGGCGGCCGCGACGAAGATCGAGTGATTCTTCTGAGGATCGGCGCGCGCCACGAGCCCGATGATCGGCGCGTTCACCGGAATCCCGAGCTCGCGTCGCACGTCGGCCCGCGCCGACGGGTCGGGCCGGAAACGATCCAGATCGAAGCCGTTGGGTATCACCACGAAGCGCTTCCGCTCGTATCCGTACGCGACGTGCAGCGCCATCGCCCGATGCGAGCAGCTGACGATGCGGCTCGGAACGCGCCCGGAGAGCAGCGCGCATGCGCGCATGACGGCCTGCGTGCGCCGGGACGTCCCTCCCGGCGAGACGTCGCCGTTGCGGATGTTCCAGGCGACCGCGCGCGCGCCGGCGAGCCTCGCGGCGAGCCCGCCGACGAGATCGGCGTGATACATCCACGTCTGCACGACGTCCGGCGCGAACCGTCGCACGGCGGCCGCGAGCTTCGCGATCACCAGCGGATTCGGCGCCCGTTTGCTGATCGCCATCGTCTCGACCGGCACGCCGAGCGCGGCAATCCGGTCGCCGATCGGTCCGCCGCCGCCGAGAGCGATGACCTGCTGCCTGGACTCCCCGCGAAGTCGTTCTACGAGCCGCGCCAGCACCGTCTCGGCGCCGCCGACGGAAAGGCTCGTGACGATATGGAGAATCTTCATTTCACCTCCCGTCCGCCCGCGCGCGAATCCGATGCATCCCGCCTGTCCCCCTCCATCGCTACCCCGGCGGGCGGGAACAGGACGCGCTCGCGAAGCAGCGAACGCCACCACGGAAACATGAACACGAGGAGCAGCACAGGCAGCATCTGCGCCCGGAAGCGGGCCGCAGTACCGAGATTCTGGTAAGACACGATCCCGTATAGCGCCGCCCACACGGCGACGAGCAGCACCAGCGCAACGAAGAACGCATCCTTCACGTTGCGTCGATCGAGCCGACACAGCGCCATGGCCGCGAAGCCGAGGAGCGCCAGCCCCTCGATTCCCGCGAGAAGTCCGAATAAGGACGGAGCCTCGCCGGGCAGGGGACGAAACAGCGCCGTGAATCCGCCGACGGGGATGAAGGCGATGACGTCCGCGTAGCGGTCGAGAGCCGGCGGCTCCTGCGCCGATCCTCCCTCCGCCCATCCCGATGACAGCGAGCCGAGATGTGCGACCGCGTCGCCGGCATCGAGCCGCAGGAGATCGGCGGCGGGCTCGCGAAGCAGAAAAGCGAACGCGAGCGCGAGCGCCACGGCGGCGTACCGGCCCGTTCGGCGGATCGAACGCTCGAGCAGCACGAAGACGAGAAAGGCGCCCAGGAGCAGGTACGTCATCCAGATGCGCACGCCCGCGGCGACAACGAGACCGAGGAGCGCGGCACAAACCGCCGTCGGTCGATGGCGCGCGCGGCGGAAGTTGCCCGCGCCGTACACGAAGAGGCCCACCGCGAGGATCATCAATGCTTCCTTGCCCAGGGCCGACGACCAGAAGAGCAGCCCGGGGAAGAGGCCCATCACGTAGAGCGGCCGCAGGGACCGGCCGCCCCAGGCCGCCTGCGCGCCGCGGTGCGCGAGATAGATCCCGATCAGCCCGATGAACGCGAAGATCACCTTCGCCAGGTGATAGGACTCCGGAAGAACGAGGTAGAGCCCCCGCAGGAGCAGCGTGAGGTTCTCGGTACCGCGCCCCCATCCGGCATCCTGCAGCAGATAGTGCTGCCGCCGCGCGTCCTCGTGATAGGAAAACGCATCGAGGACCGCGTAATGCGCCTCGTAGTACAGCATGGGGCCCAGCGCGACACCCGCTTTCGCGAGCCAGAGGAGAAAGAGCGCCCGCGCGTCGCGGTTGCCGACGGCCGCCACGAGGAGGAGCGCGCCGATGATCAAGGCGCCGGCGACGCCGGTGGCGTAGTCCACCTCGTGCGACCTCCACGGCGCACGCACATGAACGGCCGGAACGAGAGGCGCGACCACGGCTACGGCAAGAACAGCCGCTGCACCCGCCAGGAGCGGCAGACTCAGCATCCACCCCGTGTCAGCCGCGGACCGCTTCATTGCGCCGGCCATCCCTTTCGTCGTTGTCCCCGACCGGCGGTCGGATCACCTTGCTCCCTGCATCCGCCCCGCCGCTACGCCCACGCATCGCCGCCGTGACGCCGCGCCGCTGCGACTCGCGGCACACTCATCGTGCGCTTCCCCAACGGCAACGGCGCACGGAAGATCGTACACCCGACTTGCTTCTACGGCAGCCCGTGCCGAACGGAAAGCCACGCCGGGTGGAATCGCCCCGAGTTCTTCATGGATTGGGGGCGCAGAACCCCAGCGGCCAGGTGCGCCTGCATTTCCCGCTACTCAACGCACTCTTGTCGCGGCGACGCCGAAGACTACCCTCGGGCGAGGAACATCGGCTGCGATAATGCGATAACTCGTCCACGCCGCGGCCGCCGCTTTCCTTCGATCTTCCGTAAACCTTCGCGATCCCGAGGCCGTTTCCGTCCCGGATGCCCGTCCTCCGAAACGGCGATGATGCGCATGCATCACGCGCACGTCGCGATAGCCGAAAAAGAACGGAACTCGTAAGGAAACGCGGGAACGGACAGGCGAGTAATGGCCGGCGAGGAGATGCGCCGGTGCCTCGCACGGCGGAATGAGTCGGAAGTGCCGGAGTCGGCATACGCCGCCCGCGCTCACGGTCCGAAGGCCGAGGGCGCGCAGGCGACGCGTCTAGGTGGTGCGGTTGTAGCGGTCCTCGAACCGCACGATGTCGTCTTCCCCGAGGTAGCTCCCGGACTGCACTTCGACGATCTCGAGCGGAATGGTGCCGGG
Source organism: Burkholderiales bacterium (assembly GCA_036563785.1). Taxonomy (GTDB): domain Bacteria; phylum Pseudomonadota; class Gammaproteobacteria; order Acidiferrobacterales; family Sulfurifustaceae; genus JACQFZ01. The sequence goes on from DATCLR010000245.1 coordinate 14,154, forward strand.
ATTCTCGAGCCGATGACGCGCGCCGATCGGGATGAACGTGGACTGGTTCTCCGTCAACATGAACACCTCGTCGCCGCGCGTGACGCGGGCCGTCCCCTTCACCACCACCCAGTGCTCGGCGCGGTGATGATGCATCTGCAGCGAGAGCGCCGCGCCCGGCTTCACCATGAGCCGCTTCACCTGAAACCGGTCGCCCGCGTCCACGCCCTCGTACCAGCCCCACGGCCGGTACACGCGCCGGTGGGTGATGTGCTCGCCGCGCTTCTGCTTCTTGAGCGCATCCACCACGTGCTTCACGTCCTGCGCCGCGTCCCGATGCATGACGAGCACGGCGTCCGCCGTCTCGATCACGATGAGATCCTTGACGCCCACCGCCGCGACAAGCCGGTGCTGCGCCAGCACGAGCGTATCGCGCACGCCGTGGAGGCACACGTCGCCCTGCGTGACGTTGCCGGCCGCGTCCTGCGCCGACACCTCCCATAGCGTCGACCAGGCGCCGACGTCCGACCAGCCGGCATCGAGCGGCACCACCGCGGCGCGCGTCGTCTTCTCCATCACGGCGTAGTCGATCGAATCGCTGCGGCAGCGGCGGAACGCCTCGGCGTCCACCCGGAAGAACTCTCCGTCGCGCCGCCCGCCGGCGCACGCGGCGCGGCAATGTTCGAGAATGTCCGGTGCATGACGCTCGAGCTCCTCGAGCCATACGCTCGCGCGCATGAGGAACATGCCGCTGTTCCAGAGATAATCGCCGGAATCGAGGTAGCGCTGCGCTGTCGCGGCGTCCGGCTTCTCCACGAACTCGGCCACCGCGTTCCCCTGGCCGCGACGGATGTACCCGTAGCCGGTGGAGGGCGCCTTCGGCAGAATACCGAACGTCACCAGGCTGCCCTCGCGCGCGAGCGGCAGCGCCGCCGTCACCGCCCGATGAAACGCCCCGACGTCGCGAATAACGTGATCGGCCGGCATGATCAGGAGGAGCGGATCCCGCTGCTCGCGGAGCAGCAGGGCCGCGAGCGTCGCCGCGGGACAGGTATTCCGCCCCTCGGGCTCCAGGATGATCGTCGCCGCCGCCGTCCCGGTCTCGCGTACCTGCTCGCCGACGAGGAACCGGTGCTCCTCGTTGCACACGAGCACGGGGGGCGCCACCTCCGGCAGTCCGTGCAGCCGCGTGACGGTCTGCTGAAGCAGCGTGCCGTCGCCGAGGAGTCGGAGCAGCTGCTTCGGATAGTGCTCCCGCGAGAGCGGCCACAGGCGCGTCCCCGAGCCGCCGGAGAGAATGACGGGGTGGAGCAGGCTCACTGCGCGGACACTCCGTAGTACGCCAGATACCACTCGACGAAGCGCCGCACCCCCTCCTCGACCGGCGTGTTCGGACGGAAACCGACGTCGTTCGAAAGGCTCTCGACGTCGGCGAAGGTCGCCGGAACGTCCCCTTGCTGCATCGGCAGCATCTCGAGCTTCGCCTTGCGTCCGAGCGCCTGCTCCAGCGCCCGGATGAAGCGCATCAGCTCGACCGGCTGGTTGTTGCCGATGTTGTAGATCCGATACGGCGCGTAGCTGCTCGCCGGATCCGGCTTCTCGCCGGTCCACGCGGGGTTCGGCTGCGGTATGCGGTCCGTGACGCGCACGACGCCCTCAACGATGTCGTCGATGTAGGTGAAGTCGCGGATCATCTTGCCGTGGTTGAACACGGGGATCGGCTCGTCCGCGAGCATCGCCCGCGTGAACTTGAACAGCGCCATGTCCGGCCGCCCCCACGGCCCGTACACCGTGAAGA
>DATCLR010000033.1:0-13156 GCA_036563785.1 Burkholderiales bacterium
TGCAGCGCCACCTCCTGGGCGCGCAGGTGCTTCTTCACCGTCATCGGGTAGTAAGTCCCGCCCTTCACCGTGGCGTCGTTCGCCACGATCATGCACTCGTGGCCCATCACGCGGCCGATGCCGGTAACGATCCCGGCGGCGGGGACTTCGTTGCCGTACATGCCGTAGGCGGCGAGCTGGGAGAGCTCGAGGAACGGCGCGCCCGGGTCGAGCAAGGCGGCGACGCGATCGCGCACGAGAAGCTTCCCTCGCGCGACGTGCTTGCGCCGGGCCTCCTCGGTGCCGCCGCGCGATACCTCGGCGACTTTGGCGCGCAGGTCCTCGACGAGCGCGCGCATCGCCTCCGCGTTGGCGCGGAACTCGTCGCTGTTCGTCTTCAGACGGCTCTCGATGACCGCCATGCTAGAAACCGCCGGTTTGCAGCCACTTCTCGACCTGCGGCAGCCGGTCGGCGCCCCAGAAGGGCTCGCCGTCGACGATGAAGTACGGCGAGCCGCAGACGCCGCGCGCGATGGCCGCCTCGTTCAGCGCGCGGAAGCGCTCCTTGAGCTGCGGCTCGGCCAGGGCCGCGGCGAGCGCCGCGCGGTCGATCCCCAGGCGTTCCGCGACGGCGAGCACCTGCTCCGGCTCCGAAATGTTGACGTTGTCGACGAAGTACGCGCGGAAGCAGGCGTGCGCGAACTCCCGTGCCTGCGCCGGATCGCGGTCCTGCAGCCAGAGAAACGCGCGCGCGGCGTTCTGCGTGGCGACGGGGAAGGGGTCCGGGAGGCGGAATGGCACGCCCAGAAAGCGCGCCGAGCGCGCGAAGTCCCGGACGTAGTACTGCCCTTTGACGGGCAGTTGCACCAGCGGGACCGCGTTCGTGACTTTGAAGATCGCGCCGAGCAGCACGGGGTGCCAGTTCACGGTGCGTCCGTAGCGCGCCGCGAGCTCGTCGATCTTCTCGGAGGCGAGATAACCGTAGGGCGAGGAGAAGTCGAAGTAAAAGTCGATTGGTGCTTTCATGGGGCGCGAACGTCTCCGGAGTGGACGGGGAGCCGGGCGCGCCCGGGGCGCAAAGGACCACCCACGGCGAGCGCCTCCTGCGGCGTTCGTTGCGGTGGCGTCGGGCGCGCCGGATGCATCGCTACATCGTCTCCTGGAACAGCTCCCGGCCGATCAGCATGCGCCGGATCTCGGACGTGCCGGCGCCGATCTCGTAAAGCTTTGCGTCGCGCCAGATCCGCCCGGTCGGGTAGTCGTTGATGTAGCCGTTGCCGCCGAGGCATTGAATCGCTTCCCCCGCCATCCACGTCGCCTTCTCGGCTGCGTACAGGATCGCGCCGGCGGCATCCTTGCGCGGGCTGCGCGCTCCGGGCGGGAGCTGGTCGCAGGCGCGTGCGACGGCGTAGACGTAGGCGCGGCACGCGCTCCACGTCGCGTACATGTCGGCGAGCTTGCCTTGCATCAGCTGGAATTCCCCGATCGGCGTACCGAACTGCTTGCGCTCGTGGACGTAGGGGACCACCACGTCGAGGCACGCGGCCATGAGGCCGAGCGGACCGCCGGCGAGGACAACGCGCTCGTAGTCGAGCCCGCTCATGAGCACGCGCACGCCGCCGTTCACCTCGCCGAGCACGTTCTCCTCCGGCACCTCGCAGTCCTGGAACACGAGCTCGCAGGTGTTCGAACCGCGCATGCCGAGCTTGTCGAGCTTCGGCGACGTCGAGAAGCCCTTGAAGCCCTTCTCCACGATGAACGCGGTCACGCCGCGCGGCCCCGCGTCGGGGTCGGTCTTGGCGTAGACGACGAGCGTGTCGGCGTCCGGGCCGTTCGTAATCCACATCTTGGTGCCGTTGAGCACGTACCGGTCGCCTTTGCGCTCGGCGCGCAGACGCATGGACACCACGTCGGACCCGGCGTTCGGTTCGGACATCGCGAGCGCGCCGACGTGCTCGCCGCTGATGAGCTTCGGCAGGTACTTGCGCTTCTGGGCTTCGGTGCCGTTGCGCCGGATCTGGTTCACGCAGAGATTGGAGTGCGCGCCGTAGGAGAGGCCGACGGAGCCCGAGGCGCGCGAAATCTCCTCCATGGCGACGACGTGGGCCAGGTAGCCGAGGCCGGCGCCGCCGTACTGTTCCTCGACCGTGATGCCGAGCAGGCCGAGCGCGCCCATCTTGCGCCAGAGATCGTGCGGGAACTCGTTGGTGCGGTCGATCTCGGCGGCGCGGGGGGCGATCTCGGCCTGCGCGAAGCTGCGCACGCTCTCGCGCAGCATCTCGATCGTTTCGCCCAGGCCGTAGTCGAGGCCGGGCAGGGACGATGCGGGTGCAGTGCTCATGGTTCACCAGTTCCTGAACGGATGTTGATCGGGCGGCCACGGCGAGGCGAAGTGCTCCTCGACGTACGCCTCGCTCACCTCGGCGAGCGTCGGCGGCGACCAGCGCGGCCGGTTGTCCTTGTCGATGAGGCGCGCGCGGATGCCTTCGCGCAGGTCGGGGTGGCGCGTGATCTGGAGCGTGAGTCCGAGCTCGAAGGCGAAGACCTCCTTGAGCGACAGGTGCCGCGCGCGATGGTACGCCTCGAAGATGAGCTTCGCCGAAGTCGGCGAGCCGCGCTTCAGGTTCTCGAGGCCGCGCTCGAGCCAGGGGTCTCCGGGTGCGCGTGCTTCGAGCGCTTCTAGGATCTCCTCGGCCGTGTCGTAGTCGGTGACATCGTTCACGACATCGAAATGCGCGCGCAGCGGCGATTCGGGCGGCGCGTGCCGGCTGCGGTAGCCGCGCAGCAGACGCGAGAGCAGCCGGCGGTTCTCGCGCGGCGATTCGCGCCATTCGATGTCGAGCAGCGCCCTGTAGAGCGCCGGCTTCTCGGCGCTCGGCACGAAGCCGTCGGCGATTCCCGCGAACAGCGCGTCTCCGGCGTTCATGTGCGTGCCGGTGAGGCCGAGATAGAGGCCGGTGCGGCCCGGCAGGCGCGGCAGGAACCAGGAGGCGCCGACGTCGGGGTACAGGCCGATGCTGATCTCGGGCATGGCGACGCGGGAGCCTTCCGTCACGAGGCGGTGCGAGCAGCCGATCATGAGACCGAGCCCGCCGCCCATGACGATCCCGTGCCCCCAGCAGAGGATCGGCTTCGGGTACGTGTGGATGCGGTAGTCGAGCGTGTACTCGTGGGTGAAGAAGCGCTCGATCGCCGCGTGCGCTTCGGCGTCGTCGCGCACCATCCCGCGGTACAGTGCGACGACGTCGCCGCCGGCGCAGAAGGCGCGCTCGCCGGCGCCCTCGAGGACGATGCAGGCGACATCCGGATCGTCGCGCCAGCTCGCGAGCTGCGCGGAAAGCCGATCGACCATCTCGAGCGACAGCGCGTTGAGCGCGCGCTCGGCGTTCAGGGTGGCGAACGCGACCTGGCGGCCGCCGCGCGCCGCGCGCGTCTCGAACAGGACTACCGGTTCTGCCATCGGGGCTTGCGCTTCTGCAGGAAGGCGTTGACGCCTTCCTTCTGATCGTGGGTACCGAAGAGCTCGACGAACGCCGCGCGCTCGGGCGGGAGCGCCTCGACCATCGGCCCGGAGCGGGCGCGCTGGATGAGCGCTTTGCACTTGGCGACGCTGAGCGGGCTCTGTGCGGCGACCTTCTCGGCGAGCGCGAGCGCCGCCTCCCGCGCGCGGCCCTTCGGCACGACCTCCTCGACGAGCCCGATGCGCAGCGCCTGCTCCGCGGTCAGGCGCTCGCCGCACAGGATCATGCGCTTGGCCCACCCTTCGCCGACGAGCCACGGCAGGTTCTGGGTGCCGCCGCCGCAGGGGAGGAGGCCGATGCTCGCCTCGGGCAGGGCGAGCACCGCGTGCTCCTCGGCGATGCGCAGATCGCACGCGAGGGCACACTCGAGCCCGCCCCCCATGGCGTAGCCGTTGATCGCGGCGATGGAGACGCCGCGGTAGCGCGCGAGCGTCTCGAACGCGGCGCCGAAGAGCTCGGCCATCTCGCGCGCGACGGCCGCGTCGCCGTCGGCGAAGAGCTTCACGTCCGCGCCCGCGGAGAAGAACTTCTCGCCCTCGCCGGTGATCACGAGCGCGTAGATGTCGCGGTCCGCGTTAAGCTCCTCGACGAGGCGCCTGAGGCCCGTGAGGTTCTCGCGGTTCCAGGTGTGAGCGGGCGGATTGTTGAGGGTTACGAGCGCGGTGTGGCCGAGGCGCTCGAGCCTCAGGAGATCGGTCATGGCGGCGTTCCTCGTCTGTTCGCCGATGGCGTCGCCCGCACGCGGCGGCCGGCCGAATGCCGCCCCCCGTGCCGGGCGCTGCGTACCGGCGGATGATTCATCTCAGTTCTTCCAGGGCGCCGTCCTTGAACGCTTCGCGCGCGATGATGACGCGCATGATCTCGTTCGTTCCTTCGAGGATCTGGTGCACGCGCGTGTCGCGCACGAAGCGCTCGAGCGGGTGGTCCTTGAGGTAACCGTAGCCGCCGAAGATCTGCTGCGCCTCGACGCAGACACGGAACCCGACGTCGGTCGCGAAGCGCTTGGCCATGGCACAGAAGGCCGTCGCGTTGGGCGCCTTGGCGTCGAGCTGTGCCGCGGCGCGCCGGATCATGAGGCGCGCGGCGACCACCTCGGTCAGCATGTCCGCGAGCTTGAACTGCAGCGCCTGGAAGTCCGCGAGTCGCCGGCCGAACTGGCGGCGCTCCTGCATGTAGGCATGGGCGGCGTCGATCGCGGCCTGCGCGGTGCCCACCGAGCAGGCACCGATGTTGATGCGCCCGCCGTCGAGACCCTGCATCGCGATCTTGAACCCTTCGCCTTCCGCGCCGAGGCGGTTCTCGGCGGGCACACGCACGTCGTCGAAGTTGATGATCGCGGTGGGCTGGCTGTTCCAGCCCATCTTGCGTTCGTTCTTGCCGTAGCTGATGCCCGGGCTGTCCGCGGGCACGGCGAACGCCGAGATGCCGTGCGCGCCGGCATCGCCGGTGCGGGCCATGACGACGAGCACGTCCGTGGCGCCCGCGCCGGAGATGAACGCCTTCGAGCCGTTAATAAGGTACGCGTCGCCGTCGCGGCGCGCGGTGGTCTTGATGCTCGCCGCGTCCGAGCCCGCACCGGGCTCGGTGAGGCAATACGAAGCGAGCTTGGTGCCCTGCGCGAGCGCCGGACACCAGCGCTCGACCGTGGCCGGCGTGCCCCAGGTGGCGATCATCCAGGTCGCCATGTTGTGAATGGTGATGAAAGCGGTGGTCGAAGTGCAGCCCGCGGCGAGCTCCTCGAAGACGATCGCCGCATCGAGGCGGGAGAGGCCGAGGCCGCCGGCTTCCTCCGGGACGTAGAGGCCGCAAAAGCCGAGGGCGCCGGCCTGCGCAATGACGTCCCGAGGGAAAATGCACTCCGCGTCCCAGCGCGCGGCGTGCGGCGCCAGCTCGTTCTGGGCGAATTCGCGCGCGGTCTGCTGGAACGCGCGCTGCTCTTCGGTCAGCGCGAAATCCATGAGCGCATTGTAAAGCCGGAAGCGGGGAAATCGGAGATCGCGAGAACGAGGCGGGCGGCCGCCGGAGCCGTCGTCCGTGCACGCCGGACGTTCGCCCGTCGAGTCATGCGGCTTCGATCCTCTTCGCTCGCGGCCCAGCGGCCCGGGCGGCCTCGTCAGAGCATCTCGACGGCGATCGCGGTCGCTTCGCCGCCGCCGATGCAAAGCGAGGCGATGCCGCGTTTGCCGCCGCGCGCGCGCAGCGCGTGGAGCAGGGTGACGATGAGTCGCGCCCCGGACGCGCCGATCGGATGTCCGAGCGCGCACGCGCCGCCGTGCGCGTTCACCTTCTCGTGGCTGAGGCCGAGATCCTTGATCGCGGCCATCGTCACGACCGCGAACGCCTCGTTGATCTCGTACAGGTCGACGTCCTTCGGCTGCCAGCCGAGCCGCTGCTGCAGCTTCGCGATGGCGCCGGCGGGCGCGGTGGTGAACCATTCGGGCTCGTGCGCGTTGGTCGCATGGCCCAGGATGCGAGCGAGCGGCCGAAGCCCGCGGGCGCGTGCGTCCGACTCCGTCATGAGGACGAGAGCGGCGGCGCCGTCGGAGATGGACGAGGAGCTGGCGGCGGTCACGGTGCCGTCGGGCTTGAACGCGGGGCGGAGCGTCGGGATCTTCTCGATCTTGCACTGGCCCGGCGTCTCGTCGGTGTCGATCACCAGATCGCCGCCTTTGCCCTTGACCGTCACCGGCGCGATCTCGTCCTTGAACAGTCCGGTCGCGACGGCGCGCTGGGCGCGGGTGACGGATTCGCGCGCGTAGGCGTCCTGCTGCTCGCGGGTGAAGCCGTACTTCTCCGCCGTCGCCTCGGCGAACGTTCCCATCGCCTTGCCGTCGTAGGCGTTCTCGAGCCCGTCGTAGGCCATGTGGTCGAGCACTTTCACGTGGCCGTAGCGGTAGCCCTGGCGCGCTTTCGGCAGCAGGTGGGGCGCGTTCGACATCGACTCCATGCCGCCAGCGACCACGATACGCGCGGAGCCGGCGAGAATCTGATCGTGCGCGAGCATGACCGCTTTCATGCCCGAGCCGCAGACCTTGTTGATGGTGGTGCAGGGCGTCGTCTTCGACAGGCCCGCGCCGAGCGCCGCCTGTCGTGCGGGAGCCTGCCCGAGGCCGGCGGGCAGGACGCAGCCCATGATCACTTCATCGATGTCGGCGGGCTGCAGCCCGGAGGCGGCGACCGCCGCGCGAATCGCGGTGCTGCCGAGCTCGGGTGCGGTGACGGACACGAACTGTCCGTTCATGCCGCCGATAGGGGTTCGCTTGGCGCTTACAATAACGATTGATTCGGTCATGATCGAAACGTGGCTCGTTGGCGGGCGCGGGCCCGCATCGGTTGGTGGCCGCTGAAGGTAGTGAGGTTCCATGCACGAGGCAAGAGGCGCGACGCTGGAGCGGCGGGCGGTTGACGACCGTTCGGGCGCGGCGCGGATGGTCGGTGGGCGATTACCCCCGACTCGGAGGATGCGACAATGAGCGTCGAACGCGCGGCGCCGCCGTTACCCGCGCGATCGAAGAGGTAGTCGGCGAAAGGGAGCACTCGTCCGTGCCTAACGCTTTTCCGCCATCCGTGCGCGTGATCGTGCGTGGATGGCTCAACTGCAACCAGGTGCTGCTGCTCGACGAATCCGGGCACGTGCTCATCGACTCGGGCTATGCCGCTACGAGCGACGAAACGCTGCGCCTGCTCGCCGCACCGGAGCGCCTCGGCGAACGTCCGCTCGCGCGGGTCATCAATACGCATTGCCACGCGGATCACGTGGGCGGCAACGCGGCGCTGGTACGCCGCTACGGCTGCACGGTGACGATACCCGCCGGGGACGCGGCAAACGTGCGCGCATGGAATCGCCAGGCCTTCCTCATCGATTACGCCGATCACTTCATCGAGCGCTTCGACTACACCGACACGCTCGCGCCCGGCGATCGTTTCCGCGCGGGCGGACTCGAGTGGGAGGCGATCGCGGCCCCCGGCCACGACGTGAACGCGCTCGTCTACTGGTGCCAGGAGCACGGCATCGCGATCACGGGCGACGCGCTCTGGGAGAACGGTTTCGGGGCGCTGTTTCCGCTGCCGTCGCTCGAGGCGGCGATCGAGGGCGCGCACGCGACGCTCGACCGTATCGAGGCGCTCGGGGTCCGTCGGGTGATCCCCGGGCACGGCCGCCCTTTCGCAGACGTCTCCGGCGCGCTCGCGCGGGCGCGCCGCCGTCTCGAGGCGTTTCGCGCCGACCCGGCGAAGAACGCGCGGCACGTCATGAAGTCGCTGCTCGCGTTCGCGCTGCTCGCGAAGCGGGGCATGCGTGTGGAAGAGTTCGCGCCGTACTGTGCGCGAGTGTCCTGTTACGCGGATCTCAACGAGCGCTTCATCGGCAAGCCGTTGCCCGTTCTGGCGGAGCTGATGCTGGCGGAGCTGCGCAGCGCCGGCGTCGTCGCCATCGAGAACGGCTGGATCCGGCCGAGGATTCCGGCGTAGGCGCGGCGAATCGCAGCGGCTACCGCAAGCCGCAACCCGCCGCCTGACCCGTTCGCCCGGCAAACGGCTGGCCGTCGATCTTCCGAGCGCGTACTACGCGGTGGTCGCCCGTGCAGTCGCGGGAGTCGTGCCGGGAAAACCGGCGTGCCCGGGTGATGCGCACGCGGCGTCGTGCCTCGCTCATTCGCGGCCTCGCCGGCCGAACTTCGGTGCGCGCTTGGACGCGAAGGCCTGCAGCCCTTCGGCGAAATCGGGCGTGATGCAGCAACCGAGAAAGCCTTCGCGCTCGGCATCGAGCTGCGCCGGCAGCTGTCGATCGAACGACTCGCGGAGAAGCCGCTTCGTAACGGCCTGGGCGTGGGCCGGTCCCTCGGCCAGCCGGCGGGCGAGCGCGTAAGTCTCGGCCTGAAGCTGTTCATCCGGAACCACGCGATTCACCAGCCCGAGCTCGTGCGCACGCGGAGCGGGGATCGGTTCGGCGAGCATCGCGATTTCGAGCGCGCGGCGCAGACCGACGAGGCGCGCCAAGTAATAGGTGGCGCCGCCGTCGGGACTAGTCCCGACCTTCGCGTAGGAGAGGGTGAACGCCGCGGACTGCGCGGCCACCACGAAATCGACAGCGAACGCGAGGCTCGCGCCTGCGCCGGCGGCGTGGCCCTGCACCATGGCGACGACCGGCTGCGGCATCCGCTCGATGAGGCGGATCGCCGCATGAAACGGATCGAGCAGCCCTTTGATCGCGGCGCGGGGATCGGGAAGCTGTGCGCGCATGACCTCGAGATCACCGCCCGCCATGAACGCGCGGCCGGCGCCGGCCAGCACCACGCAGCCGACCGTCTCGTCGTGCTCGATACGCAGCAGCTCCTCGAGCAGCGCCTGTGCGCCTTCCCTGTTCATCGCGTTCAGCACCTGCGGCCGATTCCAGGTCAGGGTAACTACGCGGCCGTCGCGCTCGACGAGCAGCGGCTTCGTGTCTTCGCTCATGAAAGCTCTCCTATCATCTCCAGGACCTGGGATCGCGGACGTCCCGCCCCGACCGGCCGCGGCGTCGCGATCAAGCGCTTCGCGGCGCCGTACGATCTCCACAGGTATCGGATAGTGACCGCTCTCTCGGGGCTCTCGAAAGGGCGGTCGCTCGCTCTCCGCGGTGTCGATCGACGCGATGCGGCCGCTCGGGCGTGCGTGCCAGGCGGTCGAGCGCTTGGCGATCCGGCGGGCTCGACGGCTTACTCCCCGAAGGTTTTCAGCCCTTCGAGGTCGAGCACCGTGACGCCGCAGTACTCGAGCCGCACGAGGCCGGCGGCCTCGAGCACCTTGAGCGCCTGGTTCACGCGCTGACGCGAGAGCCCGGCGAGATGGCCGATCTCTTCCTGCGAGATCTTGATGAGCGGTTCGATCCCGGGGGCGAGCGTCGGATTGAACAGCGCCGCGAGGCAGTGCGCGACGCGCGCGTCGGGGCCGAGCAGGCGGTCGTACTCGATCATGCCGATGAACTGCCCGAGGCGCTCGTTGAGCTGCACGAGCAGGAAGCGGTTGAAGTCGATGCTCGTGTCGAGCAGCCACATGAAGGTGCTGCGCGGCATGTACGCCACGTCGCTGTCGCGCAGCGCCACGACGTCGTAGCGACGGCGTTCGTTCTTGAGGATCGTCCCCTCGCCGAACCAGCCGCCGGTCGTTACGCCCATGAAGGTGGTGACCTTGCCGGTGCGGGAGGTGTTGGTCATCTTGCCGAGCCCGTCGATGATGCCGATCCAGAACTCGACCTGTTCGCCTCGCCGGCAGATGTAGCCGCCTTTCGGTACCCAGCGCACGAGCGTTTCCGCTTCGACCCGGCGCCGCTGCTCGGGAGTCAGCGTGCGGGTCCAGACCGATACCGCGAGCAGCCGGCTGAGCTTCGCGGCGGCGTCGGCGGCGGGAACAACGAACTGATTCATCGGCCGCGCGGCCATATTGTCGTCCGGACGACAACTGCGGGCGGTTGCATCGGTTAGTCTCTGGGCACAGTATATCCAGCAGGGGCGCCCACACCAAAACTACGGCCGGGCAAGGTACCCGGCTGCCGTGTTGGACGGGGAAATGACGTCTGCATCAGGCGATGGTACACAGCTGACCCCGACGCCGCTGCTCGAAGCCCAGGCGCTCTCCATCCGTTTCGGCGGCGTGAGGGCGTTGAACGAGGTCAGCTTCGCGGTACAGAGGGGGGAACTCTTCTCGATCATCGGCCCGAACGGCGCGGGCAAGACGTCGCTTCTCAACTGCATCTCCGGCCGCTACACGCCGACCGAAGGACGCATCCTCTTCGAAGGCCGGGACATCACGCGCATCCCGCCCAACCGCCGCGCCGCCCTCGGCATCGGCCGCACTTTCCAGAACCTGGCGCTGTTCGGGCACATGACGGTGCTCGACAACATCATGGTCGGGCGCCATCACCTCCTGAAGAACAATCTGTTCACGGGCTCGCTCTACTGGATCGGCGGCGCGCGCGAGGAAGAGCTCGCGCACCGGCGCGAAGTCGAAGAGATCATCGACTTCCTCGAGATCCAGCACATCCGCAAGGCGATCGCCGGGACGCTCTCCTACGGGCTGCGCAAGCGCGTCGAGCTCGCGCGCGCGATCGCGCTCAAGCCCAAGCTCATCCTGCTCGACGAGCCGATGGCGGGCATGAATCTCGAGGAAAAGGAGGACATGGCGCGCTACATCCTCGATCTGAACGAGGAGTGGAACATGACCGTGATCATGATCGAGCACGACATGGGCGTGGTGATGGACATCTCGCACCGGGTCATGGTGCTCGATTTCGGGCGCAAGATCGCCGAAGGACGCCCCGAGGAAGTGCTCGCGAACGAGCACGTGCGTCGCGCCTATCTCGGCGAGGAGGACGAGCTGCTGCGCGCGCCCGAGGACGAATGGAGGGCTACGTCGTGACGGCGGCAGACACGTTTCCGAAGCTGCTCGAGCGCAATGCGGCCGAGTACCCGAACGAGGTCGCGATGCGCGAGAAGGAGTTCGGGATCTGGCGCGAATACACCTGGCGCGACGTGGCGCGGCGCGTGCGCGTGCGCACGTACGGCCTGCGCCGTCTCGGCGTCGCGTGCGGGGACGTCGTCGGGCTCATCGGCGACAACCGGCCGGACTGGGTGTGCACGGAGATCGCGGCGCACGCGCTGCGGGCGATGAGCCTCGGCATGTACCGCGAATCGCTCGAGGAGGAGGTCGCCTACCTCATCAACCACGCCGGCGTGCGGGTCGTGCTGGCCGAGGACGAGGAGCAGGTGGACAAGCTGCTCGGACTCGGCGACCGCATTCCGAGCGTGCGGCACATCGTCTATTGCGACCCGCGCGGCATGCGCAAGTACCGCGACGAACGGCTGATATCGATCGCGGCGCTCGACCGCCTCGGCGCCGCCGATGCCGAGGCCGAGCCGGGGCTCTACGACGAGCTCGTCGCGGCGACGCGCGGCGAGGACGTGGCGGTGCTGTGCACGACTTCCGGCACGACGGCGCATCCGAAGCTCGCGATGCTGCCGGCCGGGCGGATCATCCGCCACTGCGAGTGGTACCTGAAGGTCGATCCCAAGGGCGCGCAGGACGAGTACGTCTCGGTGCTGCCGCTCCCCTGGATCATGGAGCAGATCTACGCGCTCGGGAAGTTCCTCGTGTGCCGCATGCGGGTGAACTTCGTGGAGGAGCCCGAGACCACGATGGCGGACCTGCGCGAGATCGGGCCGACGTTCCTGCTGCTCGCGCCCCGGGTGTGGGAGCAGATCGCGGCCGACGTGCGCGCACGCATCATGGATTCCTCGCCGCTCAAGCGCGCGCTCTACGCGCTCGGTATGAAGCTCGGCATGGCGGCGCTCGCTAAGGGCCGGCGCTCGCGGGCTGCGGATCTGCTGCTGTTCCGGGCGCTGCGCGACCGCCTCGGCTTCTCGCGCCTGCGCTCGGCCGCGACGGGCGGGGCCGCGCTCGGTCCCGATACGTTCCGCTTCTTCCTGGCGCTCGGCGTCCCGCTGCGGCAGCTCTACGGGCAGACGGAGCTCATGGGCGCCTACACCATCCATCCGCCCGGAGAGGTCGACTTCGACACGGTCGGCATTCCGTTCGATCCGAGCATAGAGATCCGCATCGATCAGCCGGACAAGAACGGCGTCGGCGAGATCGTCACGCGGCACGCGAACATCTTCGTCGGCTACTACCGGGACGAGGCCGCAACCGCCAAGGACCTGCGCGCCGACGGCTGGATGCACACGGGCGACGCGGGCTACTTCGACGCCAAGGGCCATCTGGTGGTCATCGATCGCGTGCGCGACCTGGCGGTGACGGCGCACGGCGACCGTTTCTCGCCGATGTACATCGAGAACAAGCTCAAGTTCAGCCCCTATATCGCCGAGGCCGTGATTCTCGGGCACCAGCGCGACTATCTCGCGGCGATCATCTGCATCCGCTTCTCGATCGTGTCGAAATGGGCCGAGAAGAACCGCATCGCCTTCACGACCTACACCGACCTGTCGGCGAAGCCGGAGGTGTACGACCTGCTGCGCCGCGAGGTGGAGCAGGTGAACGCGTCGCTGCCGCCGGCGCAGCGCATCCGCAAGTTCCTGCTGCTCTACAAGGAGCTCGATGCGGACGACGGCGAGCTCACGCGCACGCGCAAGGTGCGCCGCGGCGTCATCGCCGATAAGTACGGCGACATCATCCAGGCCATCTACCAGGGGCGCGAGGAGATCGACATCGACACCGTGATCACGTTCCAGGACGGCACCAAGCAGCGCGTGCGCACGCGCCTCAAGGTCGTCGACGTCGGTGCGCCCGAGCCGGCCGCGCCGCGCGCACTGCGCGAACGCGCCGCCTGACAGGGGAAAGCGATGGACACCCAGCTGCTGCTGCAACTGCTGCTGAACGGCCTCATCGTGGGCGCGCTCTACGGCGTGGTCGCGATGTGCTTCGTGCTGATCTACAAGGCGAGCCAGGTGGTGAACTTCGCGCAGGGCGAGTTCCTGCTGGTTGGCGCCTGGGTCTGCTGGTGGCTGCTCACGATCTATCCGCTGCCGTTCTACGCGGCGTTCCTCATCACGCTCGCGTTCATGATGGCGTTCGGGCTGCTGCTGCAGGTGGTGGTGCTGCGGCCGCTCATCGGCGAGCCCGTCATCTCGGTCATCATGGTGACGATCGGGCTGTCGATCTTCTTC
>DATCLR010000044.1:0-18177 GCA_036563785.1 Burkholderiales bacterium
TCCCTTCCGGCTGAATCGTGAGGTCGCCGTCCGCGAGGTCGCCCATCTCGTCGAGGAGCTTCAGGATCGCGTCCTGCGTCTGGCGGTTCTGCGCCGCCGAGATGCGCTCGCGTTCGCGCGCGTCGCTGACGAGCTTGACCACCAGGAGCGCGAGAAAGAGCAGCGTGGTGAAGCCGACCGCGTAAATCACCGTCTGCAGCACCGTGCGCTGCTGGCTCAGGCCGGCATAGGCGTCGACCAGCGCGCGCGACTTCTCGAGCAGCGGCTCGGAAAGCTCGGAGATCACCTGACCCGAACGCTGCGATACGAACAGCTCCGCGGCGCTGCTCAAGATGGCGTCGACGTTCTTCGCCATGTTGCCGTGGATCGCCTCCATCTCCTCGAGGCGCGGCAGCAGCTCCTTCGGCATCGAGCGGCGCAGCTGCTCGATGGTCTCGCCGAAGAGCTTCACGTCCTTGCCGAACTGCGCGGCGGCGACCGCCGCATCGTTGCCGCCCTGGGCGAACACGTTCACGTCTTTCGCGATGCGCTGCGACAGCATCGCCTGGCGGCTGAGCGCGTAGAGGTCGCTCTGCTTCATGCCGAGCGCCGCGCCCTCTTCCGCGATCTCGTCGACGAGCGTGAGCAGCAGGGGGCTCGCTTCGTTGATCGCGCGCACGTTGTCGCGCATGCCGAACAGCGCCTTTTCCTGCGCCAGGATCTGGTCTACCTCCCGCTGCACGCCTTCGCGCTCCTGGCTCGGCGACCAGAGCGCGATCACTTCGGCGAGCTGTTGCTGCACTTCGGGCGGGCTCGCCGGGATGTCGAGCGCGGGGTTGCCGTTGCGCAGCGTCGACACGATCTGAGCGAAGAGGTCGCGCGACTGCTTGAGCGTCTTGAACGCGCCCGGCTCGCCGGACACCGCCTCGCGCGCGTCCTTGGCGATGCGCTGCGAGAGCATGAGCAGCTGCGAGGACTGCTCGATGTAGCGCGCCTCCTGCTCGGAGCGCTGGCCGTCGATGAACAGCAGCCACACCACCACGATCATCGACAGGCCGAGGCCGCCGAGGATGAACGGCAGCGACGAGAACGCGGCGAACAGACCGCTGCGCGGCGCGGGCGCGACGTCGTATGTCCCGCCGTAGTCGGCGATGGCGTCACCGGAAATGCGGGAATCGGCGAGGTCGATCAGATCCTCGGACGGCTGATCGATCAGGTTTTCCTTCGTTGCCCTTGCCATGTGCTCTACCTCGTTGTGCGCGGCTTACGCCGCCACGTGCTTGAACGTGGGGCTCTCGGCCAGCGACTTCATGTCGAACTCCCCCCAAAGAACATCGTCGCGCAGGAAGGCGCCGCGTACGTGCGCCATGACCGGATCGTCGACCGTCGGCAGCGCGTGGCGCTCGGTGTCCTCGTCGAAGTGCCGCAGCCCCAGCACCTCGTGCACCAGCAGCCCCGCGTTCAGGCCGGGCACGTTCATGACGAGCAGGCGCGCGCGCTCGTCGAGGAACACCTCGCCCTTGCCGAAGTACCCCGCCAGATCGATGATCGTGATCAGATTGCCGCGCACGTTGGCGACGCCCTTGACCCAATGCTTCGTGCCCGGCACCGGCGTGAGGGGCGGACAGGGCAGGACTTCCGTCACCTCGTCGAGCGCGGTCACGAGGCGCAGATCGGCGAGGCGGAACGCGACCCCCGACCAGAGCCGGACCGCCTGCACCTCCTGCGGCAGCCCCGGCGCGGTCTCGATGCTCTGCTGCTGGATCTTGCGCAGCAGGGCGAGCGGGTCCTGGCGCACGCGTGCCATCAGAGCGCCTTGAGCTTCTCGATCAGAATCTTCTCGTTGATCGGCTTCACCAGGTAGTCGCGCGCGCCCTGGCGCAGCCCCCAGGCCTTGTCGGTCTCCTGACCCTTGGTCGAGCAGATAATTATTGGTATCCCGGCGGTTTCCGGATCGCGCGCGATGGTGCGCGTCGCCTCGAAGCCGCTCATTCCGGGCATCACGATGTCCATCAGGATCGCGTCCGGCTTCTCCTGCTTGACGCGGGCCACGGCCTCTTCGCCGCTCGACGCGGTGGCGACGTTGTAGCCGTGCTTCTTCAGCATCTGCGTCAGCAGGTGCATGTCCGTCGCCGAATCGTCGACGACCATTATGTTCTTGATGGCCATGTCTCCTTCACCTCGTACTCGAAACCGTCGAAGCGCGCGATCGGCGCTCAGTGCACGTACTTGTTGATCACGTCGATCAGCTCTTCCTGCGTGAACGGCTTGTTCACGTGCTCCTCGGAGCCCGCGATGCGGCCGCGCGCGCGGTCGAACAGGCCGTCCTTGCTCGACAGCATGATCACGGGCGTGTCCTTGAAGCGCTTGTTGCTCTTGATGAGCTGGCAGGTCTGGTAACCGTCGAGCCGCGGCATCATGATGTCGACGAAGATGATGTCCGGCTGGTTGTCCGTAATCATCGCCATCGCCTCGAAACCGTCGGCGGCGGTGTAAACCTCGTAGCCCGCCTTTTTCAGCAACGCCTCCGCGGTGCGGCGGATGGTGTTGCTGTCATCGATGATCATTACCTTGATGCCCACGCAGAGTTACCTCAGACCACCCTCACACGTCGGTACCCGCCGTTCCCTTGGCCCGGCAGCCCCCTTTTTTCGGCGGCACCGGCGCGGCCGGCCGGACGTTCCGCCGACGCGCCCTTCACCCCGCGCGCAATGCGCGCGGCTTCGATCGCGCGCGCCGTCGACGGGGTTGCGATGATGCAGCGAGTGTGCTCGGGAAGAGCGAGGGAGCCGTCCGCGCCCGCGCGTTCCCCCGGCGCCGTCCCTGTTCTTGAGCCAACTATAGACCATGGACCCGAAGGCGTTCGTGCGCGGCGCCCCGCCGACGGGACGCGCGCGGACGGCGCGCGGCGCACCCCGTCCGGGGCGCGTGAGCGGTTCTCCGCTTTGCAGGAACCGTGCCATTCGGGCCGCGTTGGCTGGTCACGCCTGCGACATACCGCTATCCTTGTCCGCCGTTCAGAACGGATCGCACCCATGGGCAACGAATCCCGGCATGCGGTACTCGAGCCGCGCCCATCGCAACCCCTGATCGACATCCAGCACAAGCTCGCCGCGGAGCGCAGCGCCATCGAGTCCTGGTTCGCGGCCCGCTGGCAACAGGATGCGCCGCCGTTCTACGCGTCGGTCGACCTGCGCTACGCCGGGTTCAAGCTGGCGCCGATCGACACCAACCTGTTCCCGGCCGGCTTCAACAACATCAAGCGCGAGCTCCTGCCCGGCTGCGCGCGCGCAATCGAGGCCGAGATGCGCAAGGTGTGCGCCACCATGCGCGGCGTGGTGCTGGTGCCCGAAAACCACACGCGCAACCTTTACTATTTCGAGAGCCTCGCGACCCTGGTGGAGATCCTGACGCTCGCCGGCCTGCGGGTGCGGGTCGGCTCGCTGCTGCCGGACCTGCACGAGCCCCGCCGGGTCGAGCTTCCTTCGGGCCGGACGCTGACCCTGGAGCCCCTGCGGCGCGAAGGCGACAAGGTCTATGTCGGCGACTTCGAACCCTGTCTCGTGCTGCTCAACAACGACCTGTCCGCCGGCCGGCCGCCGATCCTCGAGGGGCTGTGTCAGCCGGTCGTGCCGCCGCTCGCGCTCGGGTGGAGCAACCGGCGCAAGTCCAACCACTTCGCCTTCTACCGCGAGGTGGCGAGCGAGTTCGCCGGCATGCTCGGCATCGATCCCTGGCTCATCGACCCGATCTTCCGCAACTGCGGTTGCATCGACTTCCAGAAGCGCGAGGGCGAGGACTGTCTCGTCACCAACGTCGACGAAGTGCTGCGGGCGGTCGGCGAGAAGTACGCGGAATACGGGATCGAGCGCGAGCCGTTCGTCGTCGTGAAGGCCGACGCCGGCACCTACGGAATGGCGATCATGACGGTCCGCAGCCCCGCCGAGGTCCGCGAGCTCAACCGCAAGCAGCGGACGAAGATGGCGCACACCAAGGAGGGCCAGCAGGTGCGCCAGGTGCTCGTGCAGGAGGGCGTGTACACCGTGGAAACCCGCGGTGATCCGCCCGCGCCCGCCGAGCCCGTCATCTATATGATCGGCAGCTCGGTGATCGGCGGTTTCTACCGCATACACCCGGATCGCGGACCCACGGACAACTTGAACGCCCCGGGGATGCGCTTCGAGCCGATGGCCGACGACGATCCTTCGCCGGAAGGCGCCTCCCCCGCGCTGTACGCCTACGGCGTGGCGGCGCGGCTCGCGCTGCTCGCGGCCGCACGCGAGCTCAAAGAAGTCAGCCAGTGACCCGCACGCGGCGACTCGGCGTGGTGATGGACCCGATCGGGTCCATCAAGCCGTACAAGGACTCCACGCTCGCGATGCTGCTCGAGGGGCAGCGCCGCGGCTGGGAGATCCGGTACATGGAGCCCCAGGACCTGTTCCTGCGCGGTCCGGAGCCCTTCGCGCGCACGTGCGGCCTGCGGGTGTACGACGACGCCGCGCGCTGGTTCGAGCTCGAGGCCGAGACCGTGACCGCCCTCGGCGAGCTCGACGTGATCCTCATGCGCCAGGATCCGCCGTTCACCATGGAGTACGTCTACAACACGTACGTCCTGGAGCGGGCGGAGGCCGCGGGCGCTCTGGTCGTGAACCGGCCGCGGTCGCTGCGCGACGCGAACGAGAAGTTCTCGATCCTCTGGTTCCCGCAGTGCATCCCCCCGACGCTGGTGACCCGCCGGATCGGCCTCCTGCGCGAGTTCCTGGCGGAGCACGAAGACATCATCGTCAAGCCGCTCGACATCATGGGCGGCGCCTCGGTCTTCCGGCTGCGGCGCGACGATCCGAACATCGGGGTCGTGTTCGAGACCATGACCGCGAACGAAACCCGCGCGACGATGGCGCAGCGCTACATCCCCGAGATCGTCGAGGGCGACAAGCGCATCCTCCTGATCGACGGCGAGCCCGTGCCCTACGCGCTCGCGCGCATGCCCGCGCCGGGAGAGACCCGGGCGAACCTCGCTGCCGGCGGGACCGGGGTCGGGATGCCGCTCAGCCCGCGCGACCGCTGGATCTGCGAGCAGGTCGGGCCGCGACTGCGCGAGCTCGGGCTCGTTTTCGTCGGCCTCGACGTGATCGGCGACTATCTCACGGAGATCAACGTCACCAGCCCCACCTGCATCCGCGAGCTCGACCGCCTGTACGGTCTCAACATCGCCGGACAGCTCTTCGACGCCATCGAGCGGCGGCTGCGCACGTAGGCCCGGCGGTCCTCTTTCCGCGGCCGGGCTCGGTTAAACTATCGCGTGCCGGACCGGCGCGTCGCGTAACGGCAATGGACAGTCCCGCCAGCCCTTCCGCCCTTCCGAAGAACGACCGCCTCGGCGTGACCCTGTTCGGGTCGCTGCTGCTGCACATGCTCGTCATCCTCGGCGTGACGTTCGCGGCGCCGAAGCTTCGCGACCTGAAGGCGCTGCCGACGCTCGAGATCACGCTGGTGCAGACGGCGACCCGGCAGGCGCCCGAGAAGCCCGATTACCTCGCCCAGGCGAACCAGGACGGCGGCGGCGAGAGCGAGCGGCCGGAGACGGCGCGCAATCCCCTGCCGCTGCAGGACATCGACGACGCGCCGAAGCGGGTGCCGGCCATGCGGCCGCAGCCGCAGCGCCCGGCGCCGCCGAAGCGGGAGGTGCGGGAGCTCATGACCCAGCGGCAGGCCGAGCAGAAGGCGCCGACGCCGCAGCCGGAGCCGCCGCAGCGGCAGGCGCGCATCGATCCCGCCGAGCTCGGACTGCCGAGCCCCGACCTGGTGACGGAACGGGCGCGGCTCAACGCCGAGATCAGCCGGGTGTGGGAGGAGTACCAGAAGCGGCCGAAGCGAAAGTTCGTCAACGCCCGCACTCAGGAGTACAAGTACGCCGCCTACATGGACGCGTGGCGCGCCAAGGTCGAGCGCATCGGCAATCTCAACTATCCCGAAGAAGCCAAGCGCCGGGGACTGCGCGGCAACGTCATCCTGGACGTGGCGGTGAACGCGGACGGCTCGGTCAACTCGGTTTCGATCCTGCGCTCCTCGGGGCAGAAGCTCATCGACGACGCGGCCGTGCGCATCGTTCACCTCGCCGCCCCGTTCGCCCCGTTCCCGCCGGAGATCCGGGCCGAAACCGATATCCTGCACATCACCCGCACCTGGAAGTTCAACGACACGCTCACGAGCGAGCGCTAATTCCACGGGGGCAACGCGAGCTTGTGCGGCCCCCGCGGTACGGGCGTGCAAAGCCCGAATCCGGCTGGGTCTTCCGCTCCTTGCGCCGCCCCGGCGACTGCCAGATACTAGGTCCCATGCGTGAGATCGCTTCGCTCACCAACCATTTCCTGATCGCGATGCCGTCGCTGGTGGACAGCAACTTCTACCGCACGGTGACGTTCCTCTGCGAGCATTCACCCGAGGGGGCGATGGGCATCGTCATCAACCGCACCACCGACCTGCGGCTCGGCGACATCCTGGAGCAGCTCGACATCGAGACGGACGACCCGCGCCTGGCCGAGCAGCCCGTGTACCTCGGCGGCCCGGTGCAGAACAACCGGGGCTTCGTCATCCACGAGCCGCTCGGGAACTGGGAGTCCACCCTGCCCGTGACCGACACGATCGGCGTGTCGACCTCGCGCGACATCCTGGCGGCGATCGCGGCGAACCGCGGCCCGGACCGCTACCTCGTCGCGCTCGGCTACGCCGGGTGGGGTGCCGGGCAGCTCGAGCGCGAGATCGCCGAGAATTCCTGGCTTTCGGGGCCGGCCGACCGCAGCATCCTCTTCGAGCTGCCGCTCGAGCAGCGCTGGGCGGCCGCCGCCGGCCTCGTCGGCGTCGACCTCACACTGCTCTCCCCCGAGGTCGGGCACGCTTGAGCCGGGGCACCTTCCTCGGCTTCGACTACGGCAGGAAGCACACGGGCGTCGCAGTAGGAAGCCGCCACTCGGGCGCGGCGCAGCCCCTCGCCCTGCTCACGGCGCGCGGGCGCGAGCCCGACTGGCCGGCGATCGACCGGCTCATCGACGAATGGCGGCCCGAGGCGCTGGTCGTCGGGCTGCCGCTCAACATGGACGGCAGCGAGAACGCCATGACCCGCGCGGCGCGGGCCTTTGGAGAGGCTCTGCGCGCCCGGTACAATCTGCCGGTCCACATGGTCGACGAGCGGCTCTCCTCGCGGATCGCGACCGACATGCTGCTCGAGGCCGGTGTGCCCTTGAAGCGCCACAAGCACCAGATCGACAAGCGCGCCGCCCAGACGATCCTGCAGGCCTTTCTCGACGAAACCGCGCGGTGAGCACCGCTTTCGACATCGACGCCGCAATCCAGCGCATGGCCGACGCCCTGCGGCCGCTGCTCGAGAAGCGGCCGGTCATGGTCGGCATCCATACGGGCGGGGTGTGGGTGGCGGCGCGACTGCACCGCGCCCTCGGCCTCGCCGAGCCGCTCGGCACCCTCGACATCTCGTTCTACCGCGACGACTTCACGCGCATCGGCATGAATCCGCAGGTGAGAGCTTCGGATCTGCCGGTGAACATCGAGGACCGGCACGTCATCCTGGTCGACGACGTGCTCCACACGGGGCGCACGGTGCGCGCGGCGCTGAACGAGATCTTCGACTACGGCCGGCCGGCCTCGGTCACGCTCGCCGTGCTGATTGCGCGCGAGGGCCGGGAGCTCCCGATCGAGGCGCAGGTGGTGGGCGAGCGCATGACGCTCAGCCGCCGCCAGCACGTCAAGCTCGTCGGCGGGCCGGACGCGCTCGCGCTCGAGATCCAGGAGACCGGCGGGTGACGCAGCTGCAGTTCGACGAAAACGGAAAACTGAAGCATTTCCTGACGATCGAAGGCCTCTCCCGCCGGACCATTCTCCAGATCCTCGATACCGCCAAGTCTTTCATCTCGGTGGGGCAGCGCGAGATCAAGAAGGTGCCGCTGCTGCGCGGGCGCACGGTCGTCAACCTCTTCTTCGAGGCAAGCACGCGCACCCGCACCACCTTCGAGATCGCGGCGAAGCGGCTGTCGGCCGACGTCATCAACCTGAACATCGCCACCTCGAGCACCAACAAGGGCGAGACGCTCCTCGACACGGTGCGCAACCTGGAGGCGATGCACACCGACCTCTTCGTGGTGCGCCACAACCGCAGCGGTGCGGCGCACCTGATCGCGGCGCACGTGCCGCCGCACGTGCACATCATCAACGCCGGCGACGGCTCGCACGCGCACCCCACCCAGGCGATGCTCGACATGTTCACGATCCGCGAGCACAAGGGCGATTTCGAGCCGCTGAAGGTGGCGATCGTGGGCGACATCCTGCACTCGCGGGTCGCGCGCTCGCAGATCCACGCGCTGCGCACGCTCGGAGTCGCGGAGATCCGCGTGGTCGCGCCGCGCACGCTGCTGCCGACCGGCGTCGAGAGCCTCGGCGTGGTGCCGTACTACGACATGCGCGCGGGGCTCGAGGGCGTCGACGTGGTGATGATGCTGCGGCTGCAGCGCGAGCGCATGACCGGCGCGCTGATCCCGAGCCCCCAGGAGTACTTCAACCTCTACGGCCTGACGCCGGACAAGCTCCGCTACGCGAAGCCCGACGCCATCGTGCTGCACCCGGGCCCGATGAACCGTGGTCTCGAGATCGATTCGGCCGTCGCCGACGGCCCGCAATCGGTGATCCTGCCGCAGGTGACGAACGGCATCGCCGTGCGCATGGCGATCATGGCGCTCATTCTCGGCGGCAGCGCAGACAACGCGCGCGGGCGCCGCGCGGAGGACGCGGCGTGAGCAGCGCGATCGCCGTCAAGGGCGGCCGCCTGATCGACCCGGCGAACGGCGTCGACGGCGAGCACGACCTCTACATCGACGCCGACGGGTTCGTCGCCGGCATCGGGCAGGCGCCGGCCGGCTTCGTCGCCGAGCGCACGATCGACGCCACGGGGCTCGTCGTGTGTCCCGGTCTCGTCGACCTGCGGGCGCGGCTGCGCGAGCCCGGCCTAGAGCACAAGGCGACGCTCGAGAGCGAACTCAAAGCCGCGGTAGCGGGCGGCATCACCACGCTATGCTGTCCGCCCGATACCCGGCCCGTCATCGACACGCCGGCCATGGCGCAGATGATCCAGTCGCGGGCGTGGCGCTTCGGCTACGCGTTCGTGCACCCGCTCGGCGCCCTCACGCGCGATCTCGAGGGCAAGCAGCTGACCGACATGGAAGCGCTCGACGAGGCCGGCTGCGTCGCCTTCACCAACGCGCTCGCGCCGGTGATCGACACGCTGGTGATGCGCCGCGCCATGGAGTACGCGGCGACGTTCGATCTCGTGGTGTTCCTGCACTCCGAGGATCCGTGGCTGCGCGCCAACGGCTGCTGCCACGAGGGCGAGGTGGCGGCGCGGCTCGGGCTGCCGGCGATCCCCGAGGCCGCGGAGACGGTCGCGGTGGCGCGCGATCTCGCGCTCATCGACCAGACCGGCGTGCGCGCGCACTTCTGCGGCCTCTCGACCGCGCGCGCCGTGGAGATGATCGCGGAGGCGCAGCGCCGCGGGCTACCCGTCACCGCCGACGTGACCGCGCATCACCTGCACCTCACGGAAGACGACATCGGCGACTTCAACACCCAGTGCCACGTGCAGCCGCCGCTGCGCAGCCGCCGGGACCGGGAAGCGCTGCGCCGAGGGCTCGTGGGCGGCGTGATCGGCGCCATCTGCTCAGATCATCAGCCGCACGAGCCGGACGCGAAGCTCGCCCCGTTCAGCGAGTCGGAGCCGGGTATTTCCGGGCTCGAGACGCTGCTGCCGCTGACCCTCAGGCTGGTGCACGAGGGGCTGCTCACGCTCCCGGAGGCGATCGCGCTCCTCACGCACAAGCCGGCCGACATCCTCGGTCTCGAGTCCGGGCGTCTCAACGTCGGCGCGACCGCCGACGTGTGCATCTTCGACCCGGCCGAGCGCTGGCGCCTCACCGAAGACCGCCTGGTCTCGCGCGGGCACAACACGCCGTTCCTCGGCGCCGAGTTCCAGGGCCGGGTGCGCTACACGCTCGTGGGCGGACGCCTCGTTTACGAAGCGGACGTGCCGGCCGGCGGTTAGGCGCCGCCGGCCGGCGGTTGCACGGGACTAGGCGCCCGTGCGGTCGGTGCTGCGGTAGCGATCGATGCGCGAAAGCAGCTCGCGCGGCTCCTCGAGCCCCTCGAACAGCTCCGCGTAGCGCGCGTGCATGAAGCGCGCGAACGCCGCGCGGTCCGGCTCGCCGAGGAGCTTCGCGAGCGAATCGAGGTGTTCGCCCTCTCCGCGCGCCGCCTCCGCGCGGATCGCGGCGAAGCGGGTCTCGACGAACGCCGCCGACCCGCTGTCGGGTGTCGTGCTGCTCGTGGTTGCGCTGAGCCCTTCGACCGTGCTGCTCAAGCCCTCCCCGACGGTGTTGATGATGCTGCACCCCCCGAGGAGGAGTGCCGCGACGACGCCTGCGGCGGCGCCCGCCGTCCGATACCGCTTCATGCCGAACCTCCGTTGGTGTTGTTGACGGTTCCCGACCGTACGCTGGATAAGCATGGCAGATGCGCGCGCGGATGCCACGGCCGGCGGGCGGCCCGGCCGCCCGGCACCGGCGCCCGGCCGACGCGCGGCGCTACTTGATCGTGACGTTGCGCAGGGTATCGCCGAGCTCGCGCCCCTTCGAGTCCTTGCCCTCGAGCTTGATGCGCAGCCGCACGTCGTTCACCGAGTCGGCGTTGCGCAGCGCGTCGTCGTAGGAGATGAGATCGGCGTCGTAGAGCTGGAACAGCGACTGGTCGAAAGTCTGCATTCCGGCCTCGGTCGATTTCGCCATCAGGTCCTTGAGGCCCGGGATGTTGCCTTCCATGATCATGTCGGAAACGAGCGGCGTGTTGATGAGCACCTCGACCGCCGGCACCCGCCCCTTGCCGGTCTTCATCGGAATCAGGCGCTGCGAAATGATCGCCTTGAGATTCAGCGCGAGATCCATGAGCAGCTGATTGCGCTTCTCCTGCGGGAAGAAGTTGATGATGCGATCGAGCGCCTGATTGGCGTTGTTCGCGTGCAGCGTCGACAGGCACAGGTGCCCGGTTTCCGCGAACTGGATCGCGAGATCCATGGTCTCGCGCGTGCGGATCTCGCCGATCAGGATCACGTCCGGCGCCTGGCGCATCGCGTTCTTGAGCGCCACGTCGAAGGACTCGGTGTCCACGCCCACCTCGCGCTGCGTGATGATGCAGTTCTTGTGCTGGTGGACGTACTCGATCGGATCCTCGATCGTCAGGATGTGGCCGTAGCTGTACTCGTTGCGGTAGCCGATCATCGCCGCGAGCGACGTCGACTTGCCGGAGCCGGTGCCGCCGACGAACAGGACCAGTCCGCGCTTGGTGAGGGCGATGTCGGCCAGCACCTTCGGCAGGTTCAGCTCGTCGAGGCGCGGAATCTCGGTGTTGATCGTGCGCAGCACCATGCCCACGCGCTGCTGCTGCATGAACACGTTGACGCGGAAGCGCCCGATGTCCTGCGGCGCGATGGCGAAGTTGCACTCGTTCGTCGCCTCGAACTGCCGGCGCTGCTCCTCGTTCATGATGCCGTAGGCGAACGCACGCGACTGCTCGGGCGTCAGCGCCTGCTTGGTGACGGGCACGATCTTGCCGTCGATCTTCATCGAGGGCGGGACGCCCGCGGTGATGAAGAGGTCGGAGGCTTTCTTGTGTTTCATCAACTTCAGCAGGTCGCTGAAGTTCACGGCTTCACTCCGATCTTCGAAGCGGCGACGGCGGCGGGCGTGAAGAGCTCCTTGTTGTTGGCGTAGGCGCGCGCCTCGTCAATGTGCACCTGACGCGTGCGCACCAGATCGAGAAGGGCCTGATCGAGCGTCTGCATGCCGGCCGCCTGGCCGGTCTGCATCACCGAGTACATCTGCGCGATCTTGTTCTCGCGGATGAGGTTACGGATGGCCGGCGTGCCGATCATGATCTCGTGCGCCGCGACGCGCCCGCCGCCGATCTTCTTGAGCAGCGCCTGCGAGATGACCGCGCGCAGCGACTCCGAGAGCATCGCGCGCACCATGTCCTTCTCGGCCGCCGGGAACACGTCCACGATGCGGTCGATGGTCTTGGCCGCGGACGAGGTGTGCAGCGTGCCGAACACGAGGTGCCCGGTCTCGGCGCCGGTGAGCGCCAGGCGGATGGTCTCGAGATCGCGCATCTCGCCGACCAGGATCACGTCGGGGTCTTCGCGCAGCGCCGCGCGCAGCGCGTTGTTGAAGCTGAGCGTGTCGCGCCCGACCTCGCGCTGGTTGATCAGGCAGTTCTTGCTCGTGTGCACGAACTCGATCGGGTCCTCGATGGTGAGGATGTGTCCGTGCTCGTTCTCGTTGATGTAGTTGATCATCGCCGCGAGCGTGGTCGACTTGCCCGAGCCGGTGGGGCCGGTGACGAGCACGAGGCCGCGCGGCTGATCGCAGATCTTCTTGAAGATCTCGGGCGCGTTCAGCTGTTCGAGCGTAAGCACCTTCGAGGGAATGGTGCGGAACACCGCGCCCGGACCGCGCTGCTGGTTGAAGGCGTTGACGCGAAAGCGCGCGACGTTCGGCAGCTCGAAGGAGAAGTCCGTCTCGAGGAACTCCTCGAAGTCCTTCTGCTGCTTGTCCGTCATGATGTCGTAGATCATGTTGTGGACGGTGCGGTCGTCCAGCGGATCCACGTTGATGCGCTTGATGTCGCCGTCGACGCGAATCATCGGCGGCATGCCTGCGGACAAATGCAGGTCGGAGGCGCCCTGCTTGTAGGCGAACGCCAGCAGTTCGGCGATATCCATGATGCGAACAGCGGGTGAGCTTGCTCCGTGTCTCGCTTAGATTTCTAGTCCACGCCCGCCCCGCTTGCAAACGACGCACCCGACGGCGCGCGTCCGCGCGCGGCGACCCGCCGCCGGCCGGCCGCGCACCTTCCGTTGCTCACCGCCTGCCTTTACACTGGCGCGCGCATGGCGCTTAAGAAGACCAAGAGCGGGCGTCGTTCCCGACCGAGCGAGTCGCGCCGGCGGCGGCGCCGCAAAGCCGCCGGGGCGGCGCGGCCACTCATCGGCTTCGTGGGCGCCGGAAACATGGCGCGCAGCCTTGCGGCCGGCCTGATCGCAAACGGCTGGCCGGCCGGCCGGATCCTCATGTCCGATCCCGATCCGGCGCAGCGGCGTGCGGTCGAGGAGCGCCTGCGCGTGGAGGTGCACGCCGACAACGGCGCGGTCGCCGCCCGCGCGGATGTGCTCGTGCTCGCCGTGAAGCCTCAGGTGATGCGCGACGTGGCGAGCGGCATCGGCGCGGAGGTCCGCCGCCGCCGACCGCTCGTGCTGTCGATCGCGGCCGGCATCCGCACCGTCGATCTCGCGCGCTGGCTCGGCGAGGACGTCCCGCTGGTGCGGGCCATGCCGAACACGCCGGCGCTGGTGGGCGCGGGCGCGGCCGCGCTCTATGCGACCCCGGCGGTGGACGCACGGATGCGGGCGACCGCGGAATCGGTGCTGCGCGCGGTAGGCACCGCGGTGTGGGTGGAGGAGGAAGCGCAGATGGACGCCGTAACCGCCCTTTCCGGCAGCGGGCCGGCCTATTTCTTCCTCCTCATGGAGTCCCTCGAGCGGGCGGGGGTCGCGCTGGGCCTGGATCCCGCGACGGCGCGTCTGCTCACGCTCGAGACCGCGTACGGAGCCGCCAAGATGGCGCTCGAGGGGGGCGAGGAGCCGGGCGTGCTGCGCGCCCGCGTGACGTCGCCCGGCGGCACCACCGAGCGCGCGCTCGCGGTGCTGGAGCAGGGCCGGTTCGCGCCGCTCGTCGCCGACGCCGTGACCGCCGCGACCGAGCGCGCGCGCGAGCTCGCGGACATGTTCGGGAGGGCCTCGTGAGCTACATCGGGCAGGCGGTTCTCTATCTCATCCAGGTCGCCTTCGGCTTCTACATCCTGCTGGTGCTGCTGCGGCTGCTGTTCCAGCTCGCGCGCGCGAACTTCTACAACCCGGTGTCGCAATTCGTCGTGACGCTCACGCAGCCGCCGCTGCAGTTCCTGCGGCGCTTCGTGCCCGGGCTCTTCGGGATCGACCTCGCGGCGGTGGTGCTGCTGCTCGCGCTGCAGATGCTGGAGATCTACGTGGTGCGCTGGTTCGCGGGGGCGGCGACGCCGAGCCTCGCGAGCGTCGTCGTGCTCGCGATCGCGCGGCTGATCGAGCTCGCGGTGTACGTCTACATCGTGGCGATCCTGATTCGGGTGGTGCTGTCGTGGATCAATCCCTACGGGACCCGGCATCCGGTCGGGGACCTGCTCCACAGCCTCACGGAACCGCTCATGGCGCCGGCGCGGCGCCTGATCCCGCCGATCGCCGGCCTCGATCTGTCGCCGATCGCCGTGCTGGTGCTGCTGCAGCTCACGCTCATCCTGATCGTGCGGCCGCTGAACGACCTCGGCGCCGGACTGATGTACTCCTGAGCGACGCGGCGTGCGGCGCGCGGTCGTATCGCTCGCCGTGCCCGCCGCGCCCCGGCCGTAGCGCTCGCGGCGCGCCGCCCGCTAAACTCATGCCGCGATGGCTTTCCGGATGATCGGCGCTCAATCGGCAACCGCGCGGGCGGGCGCCGCGGTCAGCGTCTTCGGGAAGCGCCTCGCGGACTATCGCAGCTGGTGCGACGAGCTCGCCGGCGTCATCAACGAGTACCAGACCTGGGTCGAGGCGCAGGGTCTCGGGACCGGCGAGGATGATCTGCGCGTCTACGAGCTCATCGACGACCTGCGCTCCGACAGGCTCACCGTCGCCCTGGTGGCCGAGTTCTCGCGAGGCAAGACCGAGCTCATCAACGCGATCTTCTTCGCCGATTACAAGCAGCGGCTGCTGCCGTCGGACGCCGGCCGCACCACGATGTGCCCGACCGAGCTCCTGTACGACCCCGCCCTGCCGCCGTGCGTGCGCCTGCTGCCGATCGAGACGCGCAGGTCCCCCCTGACGATCGCCGAATTCAAGCGCGACGCCGCGCACTGGACGACGCTGCCCCTCGATCTCGAGCGGCCCAAGGCCATGGCCGCTACGCTCCTCGAGATCGCGCGCACCCGCCCGGCGACCGCGGCCGAGGCCGAGGAGCTCGGGCTCTGCGATCCGCGCGCGCCGCAGCCGCTCGGGGCCGGCGGCGAGATCGAGATCCCGGTCTGGCGCCACGCGATCATCAATTTTCCCCATCCCCTGCTGAAGCAGGGCCTCGTCGTGCTCGACACCCCCGGCCTCAACTCGCTCGGCACCGAGCCCGAGCTCACGATCAGCATGCTGCCGGCCGCCCATGCGGTGCTGTTCGTGCTCGCGGCGGATGCCGGGGTCACCAAGTCGGACCTCGACGTGTGGAACAACCACGTCTGCGTCGCCAAGCACGGCTCGAGCGACGCGCGGCTGGTCGTGCTGAACAAGGTCGACGCTCTCTGGGACGAGCTGCGCACGCCCGAGATGCTCGCGGAATCGCTCGACCGCCAGATCGAGGACACCGCGCGCATCCTCGGCGTGAGCAAGCGCCAGGTGTTTCCCGTATCCGCCCAGAAGGGGCTGCTCGGCAAGATCAAGGCCGACCAGGCGCTCGTCGCCCGCAGCGGCCTGCCGGCGCTGGAGCAGAAGCTCTCGAACAACATCATCGGCGCCAAGCAGGAGCTGATGCGCGAGCGCATCACGCGCGAAATAGGCGCGATCGTCGCCAACACCCGCGCTCTCATCGAGGCGCGGCTAGCCGCGATCGAGCGGCAGCTCGACGAGCTGACCGCGCTCTCCGGCAAGAGCCAGCAGACGATCGAGCAGACGATCGAGCGGATGCAGCGCGAGCGGCGCGAGTACGACGAGACCCTCGCGAGCTTCCAGAGCACGCGTGTGCTGCTGTCCGAGCAGACGCGAACGCTGCTCGAGTACCTGAGCGTCGAGAGCTTCGACGCGCTCATGGCGCAGACGCGCAAGGCCATGCGCGAGTCGTGGACCACGCACGGCCTGCAGCTCGGCATGCGCACGCTCTTCGAGGGCGCCGTGGCGGCGATGGAGAAGGCGCACGCGCAAGCCGAGCGCATGGCGTGCCTCGTGGCCGAGGCGTACGAGCACTTCCACCGCGAGCACGGGCTCGCCGCCATCCGTCCGACGCCGTTCTCGCTGGTGCCGTTCCGCAGCCAGCTCGAGCGGCTGCGCAGCGAAGCCGAGGCCTTCCGGCGCAGCCCGATCATGGTGATGACCGAGCAGCACTTCGTCATTAAGAAGTTTTTCATTACGCTCGCGAGCCGGGCGCGGCTCGTATTCCAGGAATGCAACGCCGCCGCGCGCAACTGGAGCAAGGCGATCATGACGCCGATCCTCGTGCAGCTGCGCGAGCACAAGCTCCTGATGGACCAGCGGCTCGACAACCTGAAGCGCGTGCGCGAGAACCTCGGAAACCTCGGCGCACGCATCGCGGAGCTCGAGGCGACGCGGGCCAACCTCGAGAACCAGCTGCTCATCATCGAGAACATGCTGCGCAAGATCGATCGCCCGGCCGCCGCGAAGCTCGATGGCTGAGCGCCGCCGCATGCCCGCCGGCTCGCGCCGCCCGCCGTTCATGACCCTCGGCGCGCCGGGGTTTTGATACACTCGCGCGCGTGAGCGAACCCTCGCGCCACTGCGCATCGCCGCCGACGACGTTGCTCGAACGCTGGGCGGCGCGGCTGCCGCAAGGCGTGCGGCCCTACCTCGAGCGCGCGCCGCTCGCCGCGCTGTTCCTCGGCATATCCTCGGGCTTCGCGTTCGCCATGATCGGCGCGACGCTCACGACCCGCCTCGCGCAGCACGGCATTGCGAAGAGCGCGGTAACGGCGTTCGCGCTCACGTTCCTCGCCTACAACTTCAAGTTCCTGTGGGCGCCGCTCGTCGACCACGTGCGGCTGCCGCTGCTCGGACGGTTCGGGCAGCGCCGCAGCTGGCTCTGGTTCATCGGCGTGCTCGTCATGCTCGCGGTCGCCGCCCTCGGCGTCGCCGATCCGGGCGAATCCATCTACGCGGTCGCCGCGGCCGCCGTCGCCGTCGGCATCGCCGGCGCGACCTTCGATATCGTCATCGACGCCTACCGCATCGAGCTGCTCGAGCCGCATCAGCTCGGCGCCGGCTCGGGGATGTCGCAGTACGGCTGGCGCATCGGCGCGGCCGCCGCCGGCGCGCTGGCCCTGATCGTCGCCGCGCGCTTCGGGTGGACCGCGGCGTACATCGCGAGCGCCGCGTTCGCGCTGCCGGCCATGCTGGTCGGCGTCGTGATGGGCGAGCCGAAGCGGCACCGCGATCCGGCGCCGATACACGGGCTGCTCGAGGCGGTCGCCGCCTACTTCAGCCCGCTTCTCGAGTTCATCCGGCGGCGCGGCGCCGTGCTGGTGCTGCTCTTCGTGCTGATCCACAAGGTCGGCGATACGCTCGCGAACCTGACGCTGCGGCTGCTGTTCGAGGACCTGGGGTTCACCAACGACGAAGTCGCGTTCTACGACGTGGGCGTCGGCTTCGTCGCCCTCCTCGTCGGCGTCTTCGCGGGCGGCATCCTGTACGCCCGGCTCGGCATGAAGCGCTCCGTGCTGATCAGCCTGATCCTCATGGCCGTCTCCAACTTCGGTTTCGCGGCGCTCGCGGCCGCCGGCCACACGAACCTCGGGATGGCCGCGGCCGTCGCGTTCGAGAACTTCGCCAGCGGCATCGGCGGCGTGACCGTGGTCGCGTACCTCTCGGCGCTCTGCAACCTGCGCTTCACCGCCACGCAGTACGCGCTGCTCTCGGCGCTCGCGAGCATCGCCGGGCGCGCGCTCACGGGCACGACCGCGGGCGCATTGCTCGATGCGATCGGCTACGTGAGCTTTTATGTCCTCACCACCCTCCTCGCGCTGCCCGGCATCGCGCTCTTCTGGTTCATGATGCGCTCGGGGCTCGCCGACCTTTCCATCGGCTCGGCCGGCACCGAGACGACCTCGCCGCCCGGCGAACGCGCGAACGCTCCCGGTTCTCGTTGATGCCGCGCGCACGACGCGCGACTCGGTAACTCGCCCGATGGGAACGCGCGCACGCGCGCGCCAGAATGCGCCGAGCGCTCGCCCGAGCACGTGCGACGCATAACTTTCACAACCACGGAGGCACGGACATGCCGCGCAGCAAGCAGACCAGAGAGGTCCCCATCC
>DATCLR010000046.1:0-35933 GCA_036563785.1 Burkholderiales bacterium
CCTCCAGCACCGGCTTCACGGTGTTCCAGCGCGAGCAGCCCGGACACAGCCAGTGCAGCGTCCTCCCTTTGAATCCGCACTGCTGGCACGCATAGCCCTGCTGCTGCTGGCGCAGCTCCTCGATGATCCCCTTGAGCAGGATCAGATCGTTGCGCATGCCGGCGTCGGCCTGCTCGATGTTGAGCTCGAGCAGCCGGTGCAGCCCGTGCACGTTCGGGCGCCGCCGCAGCCAGTCGACGACGAACTTCTCCGCCGCCTTGACGCCGTCGCGCTCCTTGATGATATCGGCGAAGGTGAGCACCAGCGCCACCGAGGGATTGCGCTGCAGCGCCTCGCTGAAGAACCGGTACAGGCCTTCCGTGTCGTCGAGCCGCCGGTAGGCGTCGGCGATGCGCGGCGCCACTTCGCCGAAATACTGCGCATCCTGCTGCTCGACCCGCTGCCAGGCCTGGATCGCCGCGCGATCGCGCCCCTCCTCGGCTTCCAGGTCGCCCAGCAGCATGCTCGCGCGCACGCATCCCGGGTCGACGGAGAGCGCGCGGCGCAGCGCGTCGCGCGAGGCGCCGACGTTCTTCTTCGCCAGCGCCTGTTCCGCGAACTCGCAGTGGTACTGCGCGATCACGTCGTCCATGCGCTTGCCGGAGACGCGCCCGAGCTTCTGTGCGGTCTGGATCGCCTTGTCCCACTCCTTCTCCTGTTGATAGATGCTGAGCAGAAGCCTGAGGGCCTGCTCGCTGTGGGCCCGCACTTCGGCGAGCTCGAGAAACAGGTTCTCGGCGCGGTCGAACAGCCCGGCCTTGAAGTAATCCTGTCCCAGCTCGAGCAGCGCCTGCGTGCGCTGCTCGCGGTCGAGCGTCGGCCGTGCGATCAGGTTCTGATGTATGCGAATGGCGCGCTCCACTTCGCCGCGGCGGCGGAACAGATTGCCGAGCGCCAGGTGCGTCTCGACCGTATCCGAGTTGACCTCGAGCACCTGAATGAATATCTCGATCGCCTTGTCCGGCTGCTCGTTGAGCAGGAAGTTGAGGCCCTTGAAGTACGCGGACGGCAGGTCGAGCGAGCGTGCCGTCTTCCGTCCCGCGTCGTAGCGCGCGACCAGCCACCCGGACGCCGCCGCCAGCGGCAGCAGCAGCCAGACCAGGTCGGTCGCGCTAAACGACATCTTTGATCGGCAGCGCCCGCAGGTTCATCACTTCCTGCTCGATCTGGCGCACCTCCTTGCGCGCCTGAACCAGCTGGCGCTGCATGCGCAGGACCATGCGCAGGCTCGCGACGTACCCGATGGCGACACCGAGGACGAGCGCC
Source organism: Burkholderiales bacterium (assembly GCA_036563785.1). Taxonomy (GTDB): domain Bacteria; phylum Pseudomonadota; class Gammaproteobacteria; order Acidiferrobacterales; family Sulfurifustaceae; genus JACQFZ01. The sequence goes on from DATCLR010000046.1 coordinate 1,306, forward strand.
GCGAGCAGCGCAAGCGAGAGCGGCCCGCGCCAATGCAGTCCGAAATAATAGGCGACGTCGATCTCCTGACGGTTCTGGAACGCGAAGGTCGCACCGAACAGCAGCGTCACGATGATGACGATGAAGTAGAAAACGCGCTTCATTACCCCTCCACGGCGCCCTCGGCCGGCGATATACGTTCGCTCGCGGCACAAAAAAACGGCATAGGGCAAACCCTAATGCCGTTTCGCGCTCCCTGTCCAGCGCGCGGCGCTATTGCTGCTGCTGTGGCTGCTGTTGCTGCTCTTGCCGCTGTTGCCGCGCCCCGTAGTCCACGCGCTCGCGCAGCTCCTTTCCGGGCTTGAAGTGGGGCACGAACTTGTCCGGAACGTGCACCGTGGCCCCGGTCTTCGGGTTGCGCCCGATGCGCGGCGGCCGGTAATGCAGCGAGAAGCTCCCGAAGCCGCGCACCTCGATGCGCTCGCCGCTCGCGAGCGCCGCCGACATCTGCTCGAGCAGCTCCTTCACCGCGAGCTCCACGTCGCGGTGGTCGAGCTGCGGCTGCTTCGCCGCGAGCGCGTTGATAAGCTCCGATTTCGTCATCCTCTTCTCTATAGAAAAGGGGTCCCCCGATTTCAAGCGCAACGGCGGGCCCGCAGCCCGCGCTCGACGCGGCACCGGGCGCGGCCGCTACTCCGAATCGCCCTGCGCGTCGAGCTTCTCCCGGAGCTTGCTTCCCAGCGTCGAACTGCCGGTTGTGGCGGCCTTGCGCGCGTATTCCTGCACCGCCTCGGTCTCCTCCTCGATGTCCTTCGCGCGCACCGACAGGGACAGTTTGCGGTTCTTGCGGTCGATGGCCGTGATCTTGGCCTCGACGACGTCGCCCTCCTTGAGGACGGTACGCGCATCCTCGATGCGCTCGCGCCCAAGCTCCGATGCACGCAGGTAGCCTTCGACGTCGTCGGCGAGCTTCACCACCGCGCCCTTCGCCTCGACGCTCGTCACCGTGCCCTTGACGATCGCCCCCTTTCCGTGCGCCGCCACGTAGGCGGAGAACGGATCGCCCTCGAGCTGCTTGATGCCGAGCGAAATGCGCTCGCGCTCCGGATCGATCGCGAGAATGACCGCCTCTACCTCGTCGCCCTTCTTGTAGTCGCGCACCGCCTCCTCGCCCGGCCGGCTCCAGGAGAGATCCGACAGGTGAATCAGCCCGTCGATGCCGCCCTCGAGGCCGACGAAGATGCCGAAATCGGTGATCGACTTGATCTTGCCCCGGATCCGCTCGCCCTTGTTGTGGTTCGCCGCGAACTCCTGCCACGGGTTGGGCATGCACTGTTTCATGCCGAGCGAGATGCGGCGGCGCTCGGTGTCGATGTCGAGGACCATGACTTCGACTTCATCGCCGAGCTGCACGACCTTCGTCGGGTGGATGTTCTTGTTGGTCCAGTCCATCTCCGACACGTGCACCAGGCCTTCGACGCCGGGCTCGATCTCGACGAACGCCCCGTAGTCGGTGATGTTCGTGACCTTGCCGAAGATGCGGGTGCGCTCGGGATAGCGCCGGGTGATGTCGACCCAGGGATCGTCGCCGAGCTGCTTGAGGCCGAGCGAAACGCGGTTGCGCTCGCGGTCGTAGCGCAGCACCTTCGCCTCGATCTCGTCGCCGATCTTGAGGACCTCGGACGGGTGCTTCACGCGCTTCCACGCGAGATCGGTAATGTGCAGCAGACCGTCGATTCCGCCGAGATCAACGAATGCACCGTAGTCGGTGAGGTTCTTGACCACACCCTTGACGACCTGACCCTCTTCCAGACTGGCGAGCAGCGCCTGGCGCTCGGCGGAGATTTCTTTCTCGACGACCGCGCGCCGCGACACCACGACGTTCGACCGCTTGCGGTCTATCTTGATGACCTTGAACTCGAGCTCCTTGCCCTCCAGGTAGCTCGGGTCACGCACCGGCCGTACGTCCACGAGCGAGCTCGGGAGGAATGCCCGCACGCCGTTGATCGAAACGGTATAGCCGCCCTTGACCTTGCCGGTCAGCACACCGGTGACGACCGACTGGTTCTCGAAGGCCTTCTCGAGCTCTTCCCATGCCTTGACGCGGCAGGCCTTCTCGCGCGACAGCAGCGTTTCGCCGGTGCCGTCCTCGATCGTCTCGACGACCACTTCGACCTTGTCGCCGACCTTCACTTGCAGCTGGCCGTGCGCGTCCTTGAACTGCGCGGCAGGAATGACTCCTTCCGACTTGAGTCCGGCGTTCACGATGACGACGTCGTCGTCGACATGGACGACTTCGCCGGTGATGAGCTGCCCCGGCTGGAACCGGAGCTTGCTCAGGCTCTCTTCAAACAGCTGCGCGAAACTTTCTGCCATAAATCTCCGCTGACGCGATGCACGTAATGAATGTTCGACCCGCCCTGCCCGCGGGTCCCGACTCCGATCCGATCAACCGCTAATGCACCGCCCTCACGCCCGTCCACGGAACAGGCTCTCGATGCGGTCGACCACCTGGGAGATGCTCAGATCGGAGGTGTCCAGTAGATGGGCGTCCGCAGCGGGCTTGAGCGGCGACACCGCACGCGCGGCATCACGCGCATCGCGGCTGCGTATCTCTTCCAAAAGCCGCGGAAGGTTAACATCGAACCCCTTTTCCTTCAACTGTTTATACCTGCGCTCGGCGCGCACTTCGGGCGTGGCGGTGAGAAATACCTTTAGTATGGCATCCGGGAACACGGTGGTTCCCATGTCCCGCCCGTCCGCCACGAGCCCCGGCGGTCGCCGAAACTCGTGTTGCTTGCGCAACAACGCCTTGCGCACGGCGGGGACCGCGGCCACGCGGGAGGCGGCATCGCCGGCAGCCTCGGAGCGCAGGGCGTCCGTGACATCCTCGCCGTTGAGAATCACCGCCGGCGGCCCGTCCGGTCGCGGCAGGAAGCGCAGGCGCAGATCCCGCGCCACGGCCGCAAGCGCTTCCGCGTCCTCGAAGTCGACCCCGGCGCGCTCGGCGGCGAGACCGACGGCCCGGTAGAGCGCGCCGCTGTCGAGGTAGTGCCAGCCGAGCCGTGCGGCGAGGAGCTGACTCACCGTCCCCTTACCCGAACCGCTCGGTCCGTCGACCGCGATTACCGGCACCTGCTCCGACGTGCCCACGAGACCCTTCTACCCCTTCGCCTCGACGACCTCAATCGGCAGTCCCGCCCGCCGGGCGAGCTCGGCGAACCCCGGAAACGACGTGTTAACGTTCCGGCAGTCGAGCACGGTGATCGGACCGTCGGCCCGGAGCCCCGCCATAGCGAAGGACATCGCGATCCGATGGTCCCCGTGGCTCCCGACCGTCCCTCCCCGCACCCGGCCGCCCCGCACGATCATGCCGTCCGGTCTTTCCTGCACCCGCACGCCGAGCGCCGCGAGCCCCTCGGCCATCACCGCGATCCGGTCGCTCTCCTTGACCCGCAGCTCCGCGGCGCCCGAGAGCACGGTCTCGCCCTCGGCGAATGCGGCGGCGACGAGTATCGCGGGCATCTCGTCGATCGCGAGCGGCACCTCATCCTCGGGGATGCGGATGCCGCGCAGCGCGCTGCTTCGCACGCGCAGGTCCGCGACCGGTTCACCCCCCATCATGCGCTCGTTGAGCATTTCGATGCGCGCGCCCATCGCGCGCAGGATGTTCAGGATGCCGATACGGGTGGGGTTGACGCCGACCTCGCGCAGCAGCACGTCCGAATCCGGCGCGATGCTCGCGCCGACGAGAAAGAAGGCCGCGGAAGAAATGTCCGCCGGCACCCGCAGCGCGGTCCCCTGCAGCCGGCCGCCGCCGCGCAGGCTCACCGTCCGCCCGGCGGTCGCGACGTCGTAGCCGAACGCGCGCAGCATCCGTTCCGTGTGGTCGCGCGTCGGCGCCGGCTCCGTGACCGCGGTTTCGCCCTCCGCGTACAGCCCCGCGAGCAGCAGCGCCGACTTCACCTGGGCGCTCGCCACCGGCATCTCGTAGTGGATCCCGCGCAGACGCCGCCCGCCCCTGATGCGCAGCGGCGGACGTCCGCCCTCCGCGGTCTCGATGACGGCCCCCATTTGCGCGAGCGGTTCGGCCACGCGCCGCATCGGCCGGCGGCTGAGCGATTCGTCGCCGACGAGCTCCGTGTCGAAAGGCTGCGCGCACAGAATGCCTGCCATGAGCCGCATGGCGGTGCCCGAGTTGCCCATGTCGAGCGGCCGGCCGGGAGCCCGCAGCCCTTCGCGGCCAGCGCCCGCGATCTCGATGCGCCGGCCGACGGGACCCTCGATCGCCACCCCCATCGCGCGGAACGCCGCCACCGTGCAGAGGACGTCCTCCCCTTCGAGCAGCCCTTCGACTACCGTGCGCCCCTCGGCGAGCGCGCCGAGCATGACCGCGCGGTGCGAGATGGACTTGTCGCCCGGCACCCGCAGCTCGCCCCGCAGGCGGCCGCCGCCGCTCACGACGTAGTCGATGCGCCCCACGGCCCTCACTCCAGCGACGTCACGGCACGGTCCCGATGCGGCGGAAGGCTCACTCGGCGTTCAGGGAGTCGCGCGCGCGCTTCGCGCGAGCGCAGGTTTCCCAGATCCACCGGCCGTCGCCCCGCGCCACCGCATCGCTCCAGGCCTGCAGATCGTCCTGGTACTGCTGCAGCAGCGCGAGCAGCGCCTCCCGATTCGCCATGAAGATGTCCCGCCACATCGTGGGATCGCTTGCCGCGATGCGCGTGAAGTCGCGAAATCCGCCGCCGGCGCACTCGAACACCGCGCGGTGCTCGTCCATGCGTACGATCATGTCGACCAGCGCGAATGCGAGCGCGTGCGGCAGGTGACTGCTCGCCGCGAGCACGCGGTCGTGCTCGGCCGCCGTCATCGTCCCCACGCGCGCCCCGACCGCGGTCCACATCGCGCGCACGCGCTCGAGCGCCGCCGCGTCGGTTTCGGGCTCCGGCGTCAGGATCACGCGCCGCCCCTCGAAGAGCTCGGCGAACGAAGCGGCCACCCCCGAGCGCTCGGTCCCGGCGATGGGATGTCCCGGCACGAAATCGGCGAAGCGATCGCCGAACGCCGCGCGCGCATCCGCGATGACGGGCGCCTTGACGCTGCCGACGTCGGTCACGACCGCCTCGGGCGCGAGCGCCGGCTCGATCTCCTCGAACACCTCGCGCATCGCCCCGACCGGCACCGCGACCACCACCATGTCGGCGTCGCGCACCGCGGCCGCGGCGCTCGGCTCCACGCCGTCGATGACCCCGAGGCGCACCGCCTCCTCGAGATGCGCGAGCGTGCGCCCGTAGCCGACGATCTCGCCTACGCACTCCTGCGCACGGAGCGCACGCGCGAGCGATCCGCCGATGAGGCCCACACCGATTATCGCAAGCCGCTCGATCATGAAGGCACCGACATCCCCGTCCGCAGCGACCGGACGCGCCCCTGCGACGGGCGCCCGAACCTAGATCACTTCGCGCAGCGCCGCCAGGAACCGCGCGTTCTCTTCCGGCAAACCGACGGTGACGCGCAGATGCCGCGGCATGCCGTAATTGGCCACCGGCCGCACGATCACGCCGCGCCGCAGCAGCGCCTCGTACACCTCCCCGGCGGGCCGGCCGACATCGAACGTCACGAAGTTGCCGACCGAAGGGATGTAGTCGAGCCCGAGCGCCGCGAGCCCCTCGACCAGCTGGCGCATGCCTTCGCGGTTCAGTGCGCGGCTGCGCTCGACGTGCGTCTCGTCCTCGAGCGCCGCCTCGGCCGCGGCGAGCGCCACGCTGTTCACGTTGAACGGCTGGCGCACGCGATTCAGATACTCGGCGATCTCCGCCGTGGTCACGGCGTAGCCCACGCGCAGGCCGGCGAGGCCGTGGATCTTCGAGAACGTGCGCGTCACCGCCAGATTCGGATAGCGCGCGAGCAGCGCGATGCCGTCGGGATACGACGGCTCCTCGACGTACTCGAAGTACGCCTCGTCGAGCACCACGATGACGCGCCGCGGTATGGCGTCGAGGAAGGCGACCAGCTCGTCGCGGCTCACCCAGGTGCCCGTCGGATTGTTCGGATTGGCGATGAACACGAGCCGGGTGCGCTCGGTCACCGCGCGCTGCATCGCGCCGAGGTCGTGGCCCCACTTGCGCGCCGGCACGACGACCGGGCGCGCGCCGATGGCGAGCGTCGCGAGCTCGTACACGGCGAAGGCGTGCTGCGCGTACACGATCTCGTCGCCGTCGCTCGCGAACGTGCGCGCGAGCAGCTCCAGCACGTCGTTCGAGCCGTTGCCGAGCGTGAGCTGCTCGGGCGCGACCCCCAGCCGGCGCGCCAGCGCGCGCTTGAGCGCGAAACCGCCGCCGTCCGGATAGCGCCCGAGGTCGGCGAGCGCGGCGCGCGCCGCGGCGAGCGCGCGCTCTCCCGGTCCGAGCGGGTTCTCGTTGCTCGCGAGCTTGATGGCGTCGTGGATGCCGTATTCGCGCTCGAGCTCCGAGAGCGGCTTGCCGGGCTGGTACGGCGCGATCGCGTCTATTCCCGGCGCGAGCAGTGAGCGGAACTCCGAAGGCATGGTCTTGCGGTCAGCGGACGGCACGGGGATAAGATCCAAGGCAGCGATACATGGCAGCCTCGCGCTCGAGCAGCGCGAGCACGCGCGCCACCTTCGGCGTGCGCGCGTGGCCGTCGATGTCGATGAAGAAGACGTACTCCCAGGCGCTGCGGCGCGAGGGCCGGGACTCGATCCGCGTCATGTTGATGCCGTGGCGCGCGAGCGGCGTGAGCAGCTTGTGCAGCGCGCCAGGCCGGTTCTTGCTCGCGAGCAGCAGCGTCGTGCGGTCGTTTCCCGTCGGCGCGGTCTCGAGATCGCCGATCACGAGAAAGCGCGTGGTGTTGTCCGGGCGGTCCTCGATGTTGCGCGCGAGCGCGTACAGCCCGTACAGCTTCGCGGCCGATTCGCCGGCGATCGCGAGCGTCGTATCGTCCGCCGCCGCGATCCGCGCCGCTTCCGCGTTGCTCGCGGCCGGCACCCGTTCGAGCTTCGGGAAATTGGCGTCGAGCCACTCGCGGCACTGCGCGAGCGACTGCGGATGCGACACGATGCGCCGCCAGCCCTCGCGCTCCGGCCGGCGCCCGAGGAGATGATGGTGCACGCGCAGCGTCACTTCACCGCATATCCGGAGCGACGACTGCAGGAACATGTCGAGTGTGTGGCTCACGGCGCCTTCGGTCGAGTTCTCGACCGGCACCACCCCGAAGTGCGCGTTGCCGGACTCGACTTCGCGGAACACCTCGTCGATCGCCGCGAGCGGGACCGCCTCGACGCTCGCCCCGAAGTGCTTCAGCGCCGCCTCCTGCGTGAAGGTGCCCGGCGGCCCGAGGTACGCGATCTTGAGGGGCGACTCGAGCGCGCGGCAGGCGGACATGAGTTCGCGGAACAGCCGCAGCACCTCCTCCTCGGGCAGCGGTCCCTTGTTGCGCGCCGCGATCCGCTGCAGCACCTCGGCTTCGCGTTCCGGGCGGTAGTAGTGCTTGTCGCCGTTCCGTTCCTTGACGGCGGCGATCGCCTTCGCCACGGCGGCGCGCCTGTTGACGAGCTCCAGTATCCGGTCGTCGAGCGCATCGATGCGGGCCCGCAGCTCGCGCAGGCGCTGCCCCGGATCGTCCGCGGCCTTCCGTGTGCGGCGTGCCGCCGTGGCGCTCATTGCTCGCGCGGCGGGTCGATGATGCGCGCCATGAGCACGCCCTCGATGCTCGCGATCCGGGCGCGCACCTCCTCGGGCACGGGGCTGTCGAGATCGACGATCGTGTACGCGAGCTCGCCGCGCGACATGTTCACCATATCGCTGATGTTGAGCCCGGCCTGGCCGAAGCACTCGGAGATCTGGCCTAGCATGTTCGGCACGTTCGCGTTGGCGCAGACGAACCGGTAGCGCGTGGAGCGCGGCACCACCACCTCGGGAAAGTTCACCGAGTTGCGGATGTTGCCGTTCTCGAGGAAGTCCTTCACCTGCTCGGCCACCATCACGGCGCAGTTGTCCTCGGCCTCCTGCGTCGAGGCGCCGAGGTGCGGGAGCGTGATCGCGCGCGGATGGTTCTTCGTCAGATTCGTCGGGAAATCGCAGACGTACGCGTACACCTTGCCGCTGTCGAGGCCCTCGACGATCGCGCGGTCGTCGACGATGCCTTCGCGCGCGAAGTTGAGCACCACCACGCCGTTCTTCATCTGCTTCAGCCGTTCGGCGTTGATGAGGTTGCGCGTCGCGTCGATCAGCGGAACGTGGAAAGTCACGAAATCCGACACGCGCAGCAGCTCGTCGATCGAGCGCGCCTTCTTCACCTCCGAGGAGAGCTGCCACGCGCCCTCGACCGTGAGCCCCGGATCGTACCCGATCACCTTCATGCCGAGCGCGACACCGCTGTTCGCCACCAGCCGGCCGATCGCCCCGAGGCCGACGACGCCGAGCGTGCGCCCCGGAAGCTCGTAGCCCGCGAACTTCTTCTTCCCCTCCTCGACCGCCTTGCTCAGCTCCTCGTCCGTTCCCTGCAGGTTGCGCGCGAAGTCCCATGCCTGGCAGATGTGCCGGCAGGCGAGCACGAGCCCGGCGATCACGAGCTCCTTCACGGCGTTGGCGTTCGCCCCCGGCGCGTTGAACACCGGGATGCCGCGGCTGCTCAGCTTCGCGACCGGGATGTTGTTCACGCCGACGCCGGCGCGACCGACCGCCTTGAGGTTCTCCGGGATCGGCATGTCGTGCATCTTGGCGGAGCGCACGAGGATCGCATCGGGGTTCTCGATGTCCTTGCCGACGCGATAGCGGTCGGCCGGAAGCCGCTCGAGGCCCAGCGGGGAGATGTTGTTGAGCGTCAGTATCCGGTACACGTCGTCACCCAATCGTTCTCATGTCGTTCCCGGCCCGGCCCGCTCGGGGCGCCGTGGAAGGCGCGCCGGCGCGGCTCAGCCTTTGCGCTTGACGAAATCCTTCATGTAGGCGATGAGCGCATCGACCCCTTCTTCCGGCATGGCGTTGTAGATGCTCGCGCGCATGCCGCCGACCGAGCGGTGCCCCTTGAGCTGCAGCAGCCCCGCCTCCTTCGCGCCCTTCAGGAATTCCTCGTCGAGCGCAGGATCGGCGAGGGTGAACGGCACGTTCATCCAGGAACGGCACGCGGGATCGACGGGGTTCCGGTAGAACCCGCCCGAGCCGTCGATGTAGTCGTAGAGCTTCTGCGCCTTGCGCCGGTTGATCTCCGCCATCGCCGCCAGGCCGCCCTTCTTCTTGAGCCATTCGAACACGAGGCCGGCGATGTACCAGGCGTACGTCGGCGGGGTGTTGTACATCGACTCGTTGTCGGCGTGGATCTTGTAGTCGAGCATGCTCGGCACGTTCGGGCCGGCGCGTCCGAGCAGGTCCTCGCGCACGATCGCGAGCGCGAGCCCGGAGGGCCCGAAGTTCTTCTGTGCGCCGGCGTAGATCAGCCCGAAGCGCGTGACCTCGAGCGGACGCGAGAGCAGCGTCGAGGACGCGTCGGTGACGAGCGGCACGTCGCCGACGTCCGGAATCGCATGGAACTCGACGCCGCCGATGGTCTCGTTCGCGGTGTAGTGGACGTAGGCGGCGTCGGGATTGAGCGTCCATTCTTCCCGCGGCGGTATGCGCGTGAAGTTCGACGACTCCGCGCTCGCCGCCACGTTGATGGTTCCGTACTTCTTCGCCTCCGCGATCGCCTTCTTCGACCACTGGCCGGTATTGATGTAGTCGGCCGTCTTCTTCTCCCCGAGGAGGTTGAGCGGCACCATCGCGAACTGCGTCGTGGCGCCGCCCTGCAGGAACAGGACCTTGTAGTGCGCGGGGATGCCGAGCAGCTCGCGCAGATCGGCCTCCGCCTTCTGCGCGATCGAGATGAATTCCTTGCCCCGGTGGCTCATTTCCATGACCGACATGCCGGTGCCGTGCCAGTCGAGCAGCTCTTCCCGGGCCCGCTCGAGCACTTCCTCCGGCAGCATCGCCGGTCCCGCGCTGAAGTTGTAAACCTTTCTCATGGTCTCTCGCTGTCGGTTGCTACCGCAGATATGCCCGGACGTAGCCGACTGCCGGTCGGCGACACCGACACGTCTGCGGCCGTTATTCCTCCTCTTCGGTCTCCGCGACCTTCTCGAGCCCCGCGAGGCGCTCGTCGGGCGCGAGCTCGATCAGCCGCACGCCCTGCGTGTTCCGGCCGATCACCGAGATCTCCTTAACGCGCGTGCGGATGAGCGTGCCGCCGTCCGTGATCAGCATCACCTCGTCGCCCTGGTCGACGAGGCACGCGCCGAGCACGGGGCCGTTGCGCTCGTTCACCTGTATGGAGATCACGCCCTGCCCGCCGCGGCGGTGCAGCGGGTACTCGGAGAGCAGCGTACGCTTGCCGTAGCCGTTGCGCGTGGCCGTGAGCACGGTCGCGGTGTCGCCCGCGCTGCGCTTGTCGACGATGATGAGCGACACCACCTGCTGGCCGTCCTTGAGCTCGATGCCGCGCACGCCGCGGGCAGCGCGCCCCATCGGCCGCACGTCCGTCTCGCTGAAACGAACCGCCTTCCCGCCGTCGCTGAAGAGCAGGATCTCCGAATCGCCGGACGTCAGGCCCACGCCCACGAGGCGGTTGCCTTCCTCCAGCTCGATCGCGCGGATGCCGGTCGAGCGCGGGCGGGTGAACTCCTTGAGCTCGGTCTTCTTCACCGTGCCGTCCGACGTGGCCATGAACACGTAACCCGCCTGGTCGAAGTCGCGCACCGGCAGGATCGCGTTGATGCGCTCGCCCTCGTCGAGCGGCAGCAGGTTCACGATCGGCTTGCCCCGCGCGCCGCGCCCCGCCTGCGGAATCTCGTACACTTTGCGCCAGTACACCTTCCCGCGGTTGGTGAAGCAGAGAATCGTCGAGTGCGTGTTCGCGATGATGAGCTTCTCGACGAAATCCTCCTCCTTCATGCTGGTGGCGATCTTGCCGCGGCCGCCGCGGCGCTGCGCGCGGTAGGACGAGAGCGGCTGCGACTTGATGTACCCCGCGTGCGACAACGTCACCACCACGTCCTCGGGCGCGATCAGATCCTCGACGCTCAGGCTCACCTGCGTCTCGACGATTTCGGTGCGGCGCTTGTCGCCGTACTGCTCCTTCAGCGCGACGAGCTCCTCGCGGATGACGCGCATCAGGCGGTCGGGGTTGGAGAGGATGTCGAGGAGGTCCGCGATGGTCTTCAGGATCTCCGCGTACTCGTCGCGCAGCTTCGACTGCTCGAGCCCGGTCAGACGATGCAGCCGCAGGTCGAGAATCGCCTGCGCCTGGGCGTCCGACAGCCAGTAGCCGTCCGGGCGCAGCCCGAACTCGGGCGCGAGGCCCTGCGGGCGCGTGAGGCTCGCGTCGCCGGCGGCGAGCATCTTCGTCACCACCTTCGCCGGCCAGGCGCGCGCCATGAGCTTCGTCTTCGCCTCCGCCGGATCCTTCGCCGCCTTGATCAGCGCGACGATCTCGTCGATGCTCTCGAGCGCGACCGCGAGGCCCTCGAGCACGTGGGCGCGCTCGCGCGACTTGCGCAGGTCGTAGATCGAGCGGCGCGTGACGACTTCGCGCCGATGGCGCAGGAACGCCTCGAGGAGCTGCTTGAGGTCGAGCTGGCGCGGCTGGTTGTTGACCAGCGCCACCATGTTGATGCCGAACACCGTCTGCAGCGCGGTGTGCTCGTAGAGGTTGTTCAGCACCACGTCCGCCACCTCGCCGCGCTTGAGCTCGATCACCATGCGCATGCCGGACTTGTCCGACTCGTCGCGCAGCTCGGCGATGCCGTCGATCTTCCCGTCCTTCACGAGCTCGGCGATGTGCTCGAGCAGCCGTGCCTTGTTCACCTGATACGGCAGCTCCGTGACGACGATCGCCTGGCGCTCGCCCTTCGGGCCGATGTCCTCGATGTGCACCCGCGCGCGCACGTACACCTTGCCGCGCCCGGTGCGGTAAGCCTCGCGGATCCCGTCGATGCCGTGGATGATCGCCGCCGTCGGGAAATCCGGGCCGGGGATGTGGCGCATCAGGTCATCGACGGTGCAGTCGGGGTTGTCGATCAGCGCGAGGCAGGCGTCGATGACCTCGGCGAGGTTGTGCGGCGGGATGTTCGTCGCCATGCCCACCGCGATGCCGGCGGAACCGTTCACCAGCAGGTTCGGAAGCCGGGTCGGCAGGACTACCGGCTCGCGCTCCGACCCGTCGTAGTTCGGCGCGAAGTCGACGGTCTCCTTGTCGAGGTCGGCGAGGATCTCGTGCGCGATGCGCGCCATCCGAATCTCGGTGTAGCGCATCGCCGCCGGCGCGTCGCCGTCGACCGAGCCGAAGTTGCCCTGCCCGTCGATGAGCGGATAGCGCATCGAGAAGTCCTGCGCCAGCCGCACGATCGTGTCGTACACCGCGGCGTCGCCGTGCGGGTGGTACTTACCGATCACGTCGCCGACGACGCGCGCCGACTTCTTGTAGGGCTTGTTCCAGTCGTTGCCGAGCTCGTGCATCGCCCAGAGGACGCGGCGGTGCACCGGCTTCATCCCGTCCCGCACGTCCGGCAGCGCCCGGCCCACGATCACGCTCATCGCGTAATCGAGGTACGACTGCCGCATCTCGTCTTCGAGATTGACGGGGATCGTTTCTTTGGCGAACTGTTCCATATACGACGAAAGGCGCCGCGGCCCGGCTCGCGGCCGGCGCGCTGCGCCTCAATCCGGGGCAGGCAATTCTACCACGCCGCTCGGCGCCCCCGCATGCGCCGGCGTCACGCGGGTCGCGCGAAGAGCGCGCGAATCTTCTCCCGGTCGGGCGCGAGCACTACGCCCCGCTCCGTCACCAGCGCGTCGACCAGCTCCGCGGGCGTCACGTCGAACGCGGGGTTCCAGACGGCCACACCCTCCGGCGCCGTGCGCCGCCCGCCGTAGCCGGCGACCTCGGCCGCCGGGCGCTCCTCGATCGGGATGGCGGCGCCGTCGGGCGTTTCGAGGTCGATCGTCGCCGTCGGCGCGACGACCATGAAGCGCACGCCGTGGTGCCGGGCGGCCAGGGCCGTCATATAGGTTCCGATCTTGTTCGCAACGTCGCCGTTGGCCGCGATCCGGTCGGCGCCGACGATCACCCACTGCACCATGCCCCGGCGCATCAGGTGGGCCGCGGCCGAGTCGGCGATCAGCGTGGCGGGAATGCCTTCCTGGAGCAGCTCCCAGGCGGTGAGCCGCGCTCCCTGGAGCCACGGACGGGTTTCGTTGGCGTACGCATGCACGATGCGTCCGGCCGCCGCCCCGGCGCGCACGACGCCCAGCGCGGTTCCGTAGCCGCCGGTGGCGAGGGCGCCGGTGTTGCAGTGCGTGAGGACGCGGCTGCCCGGCGCGATCAGCTCGGCGCCGAGCCGCCCCATCGTGCGGTTCGCGTCCACGTCTTCCGCATGAATGCGGCGCGCTTCGTCGAGCAACGGGCCGGTCGGGTCCTCGGCGCCGAGCTCCGCGAGGCGCCGGCGCATCCGCGCGATGGCCCACGCGAGGTTGACGGCGGTCGGCCGCGCGGCGCCGAGGTGCGCCAGATCCTCTTCGAGCGCCTGCCGCCAGTTCGCCGGATTCTCGCGATAACGCCGGCGCGCACCGAGGACGACGCCGTAGGCCGCCGCGATACCGATCGCCGGGGCGCCGCGAACCACCATGTCGCGGATGGCCTGCGCCACCTCCGCGGCCGACTCGCAGCGCACGTACTCGACGCGCTCGGGCAGCAGCCGCTGATCGAGCAAACGCAGCCCGTCCGCGCTCCACTCGACGGCGCGGACACGATCGAAGGCAGGCCTGGGGGCGAGCGGCGCGCCGGACATGCGCTCGATTCTACCGCAGCCGGCACCGCCGCATCACGGAACCCCGCCGAACGCGCGCCGGCATCGATGCATCGCCCCTAAACGTCGAGAGCGAAAAGATCAAGAACGCGTCGGGCGGGTTTTTCGCCCTTCCCGAGGCGCTCCCGATCGCCCTCGCTCATCGCCGGCCCCGTTGCGAAAATCGCGCGGAGCCCGGGCGCGGGCCCCGACGCCGCCTTCCTTATTTGGGTCGAGAGCGAACACCGCCGGCCGCTGAATCGCCCCGTGGACACACCGGCGCCCCCAACCGAAAGATCGGCTCCGATCGTCAAGAAGCGCTATACTGCGCGGCCCAGACATGACCGACGTCGATACGCTGATCCACGCCGGCTGGCTCGTCCCGATCGAGCCCGAAGGCGTGCTGCCCGCCCACGCGGTCGCGATCCGAAACGGCCGCATCGTCGACATCCTGCCGAGCGCCGACGCCCGCGCGCGATACCGCGCGGCGGAAGTCCTGGACTTCCCGATGCACGCCGTCATCCCGGGCTTCGTCAACGCGCACACGCACGCCGCCATGTCGCTCTTTCGCGGGCTCGCCGACGACCGGCCGCTCATGGACTGGCTCCGGAACCACATCTGGCCCGCGGAAGCGAAATGGGTGCGTCCGCCGTTCGTGCGCGACGGCACCGAGCTCGCGATCGTCGAAATGCTGAAGAGCGGCACGACCTGCTTCGCCGACATGTATTTCTTCCCGGAGGAAACCGCGCGCGCCTGTCTAGCCGCCGGCATGCGCGCCGTCGTCGGGCTGGTCCTGATCGATTTCCCGAGCCCGTACGCGGCGACGCCCGACGAGTACCTGCACAAGGGCATTGCGCTGCACGACGATCTGCGCAATTCGGAGCTCGTGCGTACCGCGTTCGCGGCGCACGCGCCGTACACGGTGTCCGACGGGCCGCTCCTCAAGCTCCGCACCCTGAACGACGAGCTCAACCTGCCGCTGCAGATGCACGTGCACGAGACCGCGCACGAGGTCGAGTCGGCGGTGCAGGCGACCGGCACGCGGCCGCTCGCGCGCCTCGCGGCGCTCGAGCTGCTGCAGCCGAACTTCCTCGCCGTGCACATGACGCAGCTCCTCGACGACGAGATCGAGCTGCTGGCGCAGCGCGGCGTGCACGTGGTGCATTGTCCGGAATCGAACCTCAAGCTCGCGAGCGGGTTCTGTCCGGTGCACAAGCTCATGCGCGCGGGGGTGAACGTGGCGCTCGGCACCGACGGCGCGGCCAGCAACAACGATCTCGACATGCTGGGCGAGCTGCGCACCGCGGCATTGCTTGCGAAAGCCGTGTCGGGCGAAGCGACCGCGCTGCCGGCGGCGGCGGCGCTGCGCATGGCGACGCTGAACGGCGCCAGAGCGCTCGGGCTCGACGACCGCATCGGCTCGCTCGCGCCCGGCAAGAGCGCCGATCTCGTCGCGGTCGATCTCTCCGCGCCGGCGACGCAGCCGGTCTACGATCCGCTCTCGCAGATCGTCTACGCGGCGACCCGCGAGCAGATCACGGACGTTTGGGTCAACGGCAGGCGGCTGCTGGCGGGGCGGCGCCTCACGACGCTCGACGAAGCGGACGTGCTGCACAAAGCGCAGGAGTGGCGCGACAAGATTCGCGAGAACGCCGGATGAACGAACGCGCGCGAGACCCGTCCGCGCCGCCCGCGGGATTCAACCCTTACTTCGATACGCCGCTTCCATGAACGTCGATTCCGCCGAGATCGCCAAGTTCGAGGCGCTCGCTTCGCGCTGGTGGGACCCCGAAAGCGAGTTCAAGCCGCTGCACGACATCAACCCGCTGCGCCTCGCGTACATAAACGAGCGCGCGCCGCTCGCGGGCAGGAGCGTGCTCGACGTCGGCTGTGGCGGCGGGCTCCTGAGCGAGGCGATGGCGGCTCTCGGGGCGCGCGTCACCGGCATCGATCTCGGCGAGGCGCCGCTCGCGGTGGCGCAGCTGCATCTCAAGGAAAGCGGACAGGCGGTCGAGTATCTCCGCATCGGCGCCGAGGACCTCGCGCGGGAGCGCCCGGGCGCGTACGACGTCGTGACGTGCATGGAGCTGCTCGAGCACGTGCCGAACCCCGCCTCCACCGTCGCCGCCTGCGCCGCCCTGACCAAGCCCGGCGGAAGCGTTTTCTTCTCGACGATCAACCGCAATCCCAAGGCCTGGCTGTTCGCGATCGTGGGCGCGGAGTACGTGCTGAAGCTCCTGCCCCGCGGAACGCACGACTATCTCAAGTTCATCAAGCCGTCGGAGCTCGAGCGCATGTGCCGCCGCGCCGGCCTGCGCGTACGCGAGCTCACGGGCATGCACTACAACCCGATCATCCGGCGGTACTGGCTCGGCCCCGGGGTCGACGTGAACTACGTCGTCTGGGCCGTCCGCTCCGACGATTGACCGGGCTCGACCGGCTGCCGGCGCGCCGCCTCGCCCGATACGCCGATTCATGAGCGGCTCGATACGCACGGTGCTGTTCGATCTCGACGGCACGCTCGCCGATACCGCCCCCGACCTCGCCGCGGCGCTCAACCACGTGCTCGTCGAGGAAGGACGCCCGCCGCTGCCGTTCGCGCGCATTCGGCCGGTGGCGTCGCACGGCAGTACGGGACTGCTTCGCCTCGGCTTCGGGCTCGCGCCCGACGATCCGGCGTTCGCCCCGCTGCGCGTGCGACTGCTCGCGCACTACGCCGCGAACCTCTGCCGCGAGACGCGGCTCTTCCCGGGCATGACGGACGTTCTTCGGTGGCTGCAGGTGCAGGGGCTCCGCTGGGGCATCGTCACGAATAAACCGGCTTACCTCACCGAAGCGCTCGTGCCGCAGCTTTCGCTCCCGTATCCCCCTGCTTGCATCGTGAGCGGCGACACGACCGGAAATCGCAAGCCCCATCCCGAGCCGATGCTGCACGCGTGCGCCCTGACCGGGGGCGATCCGGCCGAAGTGCTGTACGTCGGCGACGCCGAGCGCGACGTGCGCGCGGGGCGCGCCGCCGGCATGCGTACCGTGGTGGCCTTGTACGGCTACATCGGCGAGGACGAGGAGCCCGCGCGCTGGGGCGCCGACGGCGCGATCCGTGCGCCGCTCGAGCTGTTGAGCTGGCTCGAGCGGCACGGTCGCGGGCGCCGCGCCCCCTGACCGGCTCGCCGCTTCCGCGCCGCGCCGTCCTTCGCGCCGCCGCGGAGACGCCGATGCCGGTCCACGGTGCCGACCCGGCGCGCCATCGACGCGATGCAGGCGCCGCGCAATGCGCTATCATCGCGCCCCCGGCCAGCGCCGCGCCGGAGTCCGCTTCACTCAGGAGAGCACCATGCCTTATCACGCCGCACCGGATCACGCCGCACCGGGGCTGCTCGCCGGGCGCACGATCCTCGTCACCGGCGCCGGCAGCGGCATCGGCCGCGCGGCGGCGCTCGCGTTCGCCGAGCACGGCGCCACCGTCGTTCTGCTCGGCCGCCGGCGCAGCGCGCTCGAGGAGGTATACGACGCGATCGAAGCGCGCGGTGCGCCGCAGGCGGCGATCGTCGAACTCGATCTCGCCAAGCTCGACGCCGATCAGGCCGCGGCGCTCGCCGACACGCTCGAGCAGGAGCTCGGACGCCTCGACGGGCTGCTGCACAACGCCGCGATCCTGGGCGTGCTGTCGCCCGTCGAGCACTACGATCCCGACATCTGGCGCCGCGTCTTCCAGGTGAACCTGCACGCGGCGTTCCTGCTCACGCGCGCGTGCCTGCCGCTGCTCAGGCGCTCGCCGGACGCTTCCGTGGTGTTCACGACGGCGGACGTCGGCCGCCGCGCACGCGCCTACTGGGGCGCCTACGCGGCCGCGAGCTTCGCGCTCGAAGGCCTCGCGCAGACGCTCGCCGACGAGCTCGCGGAAAACACGAACGTGCGCGTCAACACGCTCGACCCCGGCGCCGTGCGCACGGCGTTTCGCGCGCGCGCCTACCCGGGCGAGGATCCGGCGCGGCACCCGGCGCCGGAGGAGATCCTCTCGACGTATCTTTACCTGATGGGTCCGGACAGCCGCGGCGTGACGGGCAAGGCCTTCACCGCCGAGCGTACGCCGGCGGACGCGACGGAGAATCCCTCCGCGCGCTGAGCACGCGCCGGGAGTCGTGGAAGCGCCGGCGCTTCGGGCGCGCGGACGCCGGCGGCGCCGTCACTGGAGCATGCGCGCGATCAGCTTGTCTTCGAGATCGATGCGCACGGCGAGCTCTTCGCCGAGCCGCGAGAGATCGCGCTTGAACTCGCCCTCGAAATCGACGGGCTTGGTGCCGTCGTACTTGTCGTTGAAGTCGAGCGCGACGCTGGTGGTGTCGGCGATGCGCGGATAGAGCTCGTGCGCGAGCGCCGCCACCTCCCGCCGGCGCTCGGTGCCGTTCACGATGCGCTCGTACAGACAGAAGTGGCCGGCGGCGATGTAGTCGACCAGGAGCTGGCAGAACTCCTGCAGCAGCTTCTGCAGCGGCTCGCGCTGCTCGGGATCGGAGAACGAGTCGATGCCGGCGAGCCGCCAGTAGAGAGAAAGCACCTGGGTGCGCTCCTGCACCATGCGGGTCAGCGCCTCCCGAGTTCCCCGGCGCCGGTCGTTCTCCGGCGCCCGCTGCTCGCTCGCTTTATCGGTTATTTTCATCGGCTCGCGCCCGTGGTGGCGCACCGACTATAACCTCACCCGCACGAGGGGCGCAACGCTTTCCCGGCGTTTCAAGGCATCCCGGGCAGGCGCCCGCGCAGGCCGGCGAGCAGGCGCTGCATGCCGCCCGACTTGCGCAGCTGCTTCATCATCCGCTCCATCTCCCCGAACTGCTTGAGCAGCCGGTTCACGTCCTGCACCTGGGTGCCGGAGCCCGCCGCGATGCGCCGCTTGCGCGAGCCGCGAATGATCTCGGGGTGGCGCCGCTCCTCGGGCGTCATCGAGTTGATGATGGCGACGACGCGCTTCAACTGGTCGTCGTTCGCCTGCGCCCGGGCCGCCGCCGGCAGCTGGTCGATGCCGGGCAGCTTCTCGAGGAGGCTCGCCACCCCGCCCATGCGCTGCATCTGCAGCAGCTGGTCGCGGAAGTCCTCGAGATCGAGCCCCTTGCCCTTCTTCAGCTTGCGCGTGAGCTGCTCGACCTTGGCCTGGTCGACGCTGCGCTGCGCCTCTTCCACCAGCGACAGCACGTCGCCCATTCCCAGGATGCGCGACGCCACGCGATCGGGGTGGAACGGCTCGAGCGCGTCCGCACCTTCGCCGACGCCGAGGAACTTGATCGGCTTGCCGGTCACCTGGCGCACGGAAAGCGCGGCGCCGCCGCGCGCATCGCCGTCCGCCTTCGTCAGAATGACGCCCGTGAGCGGGAGCGCCGCGTTGAACGCCTGCGCCGCGTTCACCGCGTCCTGACCCGCCATGCTGTCCACCACGAACAGCGTCTCGATCGGCTGCAGCGCCGCATGCAGCGCCTTGACCTCCGCCATCATCTCGTCGTCGACGTGCAGGCGTCCGGCGGTGTCGACCACGAGCACGTCGAACAGGCGCCTGCGCGCCGTGTCGAGCGCGCCGCGCGCGATCTCGAGCGGCGGCTGCTGCGGGCTCGCTTCGTAGAACTCGACCTGCACCTGCTGCGCGAGCTTGCGCAGCTGCTCGATCGCCGCCGGGCGATACACGTCGGTGCTCGCGAGGAGCACCGATTTCCCCTCGCGCGTGCGCAGCCGTCGCGCGAGCTTCGCCGCTGTCGTAGTCTTGCCGGCGCCCTGCAGGCCCGCCAGCAGGATCACCGCCGGCGGGCGGGTCGCGAGATTGAGCGCGTCGTTGGCGCTCCCCATGATCTCGACCAGCTCGTCGTACACCACCTTGACGAGCGCCTGGCCCGGGGTGAGGCTCGCGAGCACCTCCTGGCCCGCCGCGCGGGTGCGTACCCGCTCGACGAACTCCTTCACCACCGGCACCGCGACGTCGGCCTCGAGCAGCGCCATGCGGATCTCGCGCAGCGTCTCGCGCATATTGTCTTCGGTCAGGCGGCCGTGGCCGCGCAGCCGCTTGAACGTGGCTTGAAGTCGTTGACTGAGGTTGTCGAACATCGAATCGCTTCCGAAAACGCGCGCCCCGTGGCGCGCCGTGGAGAGGAGGCGGCGGTCGGGCGGACGGTCCGCGGCGGGCCGCGCGAGGGCACGCCGTCCGTCGCCGTCTTCAAAGGGCCGACCGGCTATGCCATGATGCCCGCGCTATTATGACCAATCCGCTCCTCGATTTCCTCGCCGTCGTCTCGTACCTCGCCGCCGCCGCGCTGATCGCCTCCCGGCTCGTGCGCGGCGAAGCGATCGCCGGAAAGCACCGCGTCGCGCTCTTCGTCCTCGTCGTGGCTGCGGTGCTGCTGCACGCCGCGGGCCTGTACAGCGACCCGCGCCTCGCCGGCGGCCTCGACCTCTCGCTCACCGGCGCCTTCACGCTCGTCGCCTGCGTGGTCGCGAGCCTCTACCTGCTCGTCTCCCTATGGCGCCCGATCGACAATCTCGGCGTCGTGGTGCTGCCGATCGCCGCGCTCACGGTGCTCGCCGACTGGATCTCGCCGGCTTCCGGCGCCGTGCCGCTGACGTCCGGTCCGCAGACGGTGCACATCGTCGTGGCGCTCGTCGCCTACAGTCTGCTCTCGCTCGCCGCCGTGCAGAGCCTCATGCTGCTCGTCCAGGAGAGCAAGCTGCGGCACAAGCACCCGGGCGGATTCATCCGCGCCCTGCCGCCGATGCAGACCATGGAAGAGGTGATGTTCCAGATGATCGCGCTCGGATTCGTGCTGCTCACCGGCACCCTGGTGAGCGGCGTCGTCTTCTCCGAGCGCGTCTTCGGCACGCCGTTCAAGCTGACGCACCACATGCTGCTCGCGGCGCTCGCCTGGCTGGTCTACGCGACGCTCCTCGTCGGCCGCTGGCGTTTCGGCTGGCGCGGGCGCACGGCGGTGCGCTGGACGCTCGGCGGCTTCGCGCTGCTCGTGCTCGGCTATTTCGGCACCAAGTTCGTGCTCGAGATCGTGCTCGGACGCTGACCGCCCGATGCCCCTGCTTCGGCCGCGCCCGAGGCGGGTGCTAGAATGCGGGACATACGCCATGCGGGACGTTCCTTCGGCTTGAGCAGCATTCCCCTGGAAGCGCTCCTCGGCGCGCTGGTCCTTCTCGTCCTCATCTCCGCGTTCTTCTCCGCGGCCGAGATCGCGATGGTGAGCCTGAACCGCCATCGCCTCCGTCACCTCGCCGCCTCCGGGCGCCGCGGCGCGCAGATCGCCGAGCGCCTCCTCGCGCGCCCCGACCGCCTGATCGGCGTGATCCTGCTCGGCAGCAACGCGGTCAACGCGCTCTTCTCCGCGCTCACGACGCTCACGGTCGTGCGCCTGCTCGGCGAGGAACAGCGCGCGATCGGCATCGCCACCGTCATCATCACGCTGGTCGTGCTGATTCTCACCGACCTCGCGCCCAAAACCCTCGCAGCGCTCCACCCCGAGCGCATCGCGTTCCCGAGCGCGTACGTGCTGCGTCCCCTGCTCTGGCTCATCTATCCCGTCGTCTGGGTCGTCAACGGTATCGCGAACGGGCTGCTGCGCCTCGTCGGCGTGCGCGTGGGAGTACGGCGCGCCGAGGGCGTAACGCCCGAGGAGCTGCGCGCGATGATCCTCGAGGCGGGCGTGCTCATTCCAGAATCGCACCAGGACATGCTCCTCGCGATCCTCGATCTCGAGAAGATCAAGGTCGAGGACGTCATGGTGCCCCGCAACCGCATCGTCGGCGTGGATCTCGACGCGGAATGGGACGAGGTCGTCGCCGTCATCACCACCAGCCCCTACACCCGGCTGCCGGCGTACCGCGGCAGCCTCGACAACGTCGTCGGCATCGTGCACGCGCGGCGCGTGCTGAACCTGGTGCAGACCGGCAAGCTCGACCGCGAAGCGCTGCAGAGCACGATGATCGAGCCCTATTTCGTGCCCGCCGGGACGTCGCTCACGACGCAGCTGCTCAACTTCAAGCAGGCGCGGCGGCGCATGGGCCTCGTGGTCGACGAATACGGCGACATCCAGGGCCTGGTGACGCTCGACGAGATCCTCGAAGAGATCGTCGGCGACTTCACCACGCGCGCGCTCGGCCGCGCCACGGACGAAGTCCACGCCGAGCCGGACGGCAGCTACCTCGTGCGCGGCAGCACGAACCTGCGCGACCTGAACCGGCGGCTGCACTGGGATCTGCCGACGGAAGAGTCGCGCACGGTGAACGGGCTGATCCTCGAATATCTCGAGGACATACCCGAGCCCGGCACGACACTGCGCGTCAACGGCTACATGATCGAGATCATGCGCACGCGCGGCACCGCGGTCGAGGTGGCGCGCATCCGCCGCGTCGCCGAACGGACCGCTTCCGACTCGTCCGCGCCATCCGCGTGACGCCGCTGCGCGCGTCTCACGCGCCCTGCACGACGTTCCGGAGCGCGAGGTTGACGTTCCGCACCGCGTCGAAGCGCGCCTCGATGTCCTTCCAGTTCCAGATGTTCCACACCGCGTCGAAGAACTTCGCCTTCTCGTTCTTGTACTGCAGGTAGTACGCGTGCTCCCACGCGTCGAGCACCATGATCGGAAGGCTCCCCTGCGCCGTCTCCGACTGGTGGTCGTGGATCTGCACCACGATGAGGCGTCCGCCCGCCGGATCCCACGCGAGCGCCGCCCAGCCCGAGCCGGTGATGGTCGCAGCCGCCCGTGTCATCTGATTCTTGAAGTTGGCGAAGCTCCCGAAATCGGTCTTGATCTGGTTCGCGAGCGCGCCGCCCGGCTCGCCCCCGCCGTTCGGCCCCAGGTTCTGCCAGAACAGCGAATGGAGCACGTGGCCCGAGACGTTGAACGCGAGCAGGTGCTCGAGGGCAGCGATCCGCGTGTAGTCGTTCTTCGCGCGGGCCTCTTCCAGCGCGGCGAGCGCCTGGTTGGCGCCGGTTACGTAGGCCTGGTGATGCTTGTCGTGGTGCAGGCGCATGATCTCCGCCGAAACATGCGGTTCGAGCGCGCCGTAGTCGTAGGGAAGATCGGGCAAGACGTATTCCTTCACGATATCGCTCCTTCCGTAGTGGAAATGCGGCCGCGGTTGCTGCGCTTCGTCGCGAAGGCAGGCGCCGCGGGCTGCGCCCGATCCTAGTGGAGCGTCGAGGGCCAGACAATACGGCGGCGGCCGCACCCCGGCCGCCGTCTTCGCCGCACCGCCATCGGCGCGCGCTTCAGCGCGCCGGGAGGTAGGCGGCGTGATCGACGTGCACGCCGGGCGCGCCGCGCTCGAGCGCCGCGCGCAGATCGGCGGGCAGCGGCGTCTTGGCGAGCGTCTTCGCGTCGACGAGCACGTACACGGTCTCCGCGGTCGCGATCATCGCTTCCTGGCCGGCGATCCGGAACTCGCACGCGAGCGTGAACGAGGTGTTGCCGAGGTGCCGCGTCTGCACCGAAACGTCCAGCACCTGATCGAAGCGCGCCGGCGCCTTCCATTCGATCGTCTGCTTGACCAGCTGATAGTCGAGCTCGCCCGCGAGCAGCGCCTCGCGGTAGCCGAGCGCCTTGAAGAACTCGGTCACCGCGAGATCGATGTAGTCCCCGTAGCGGGCGTTGAACACGACCTTCTGCGCATCGCACTCGCCGTAGCGCACGCGCAGGTAGTAGTGGAACCGCTCCGTCATCGCGCCCCTTCCTCAGCCCCGGCCGAGCATCGGCATCGTGATCGGCAGCACGATGGCCTCGTACATGTTCACGTCCGGCGGCAGCGTCATCATGGTCAGGGCGATGCGCGCGACGTCGTCGGGCGACATCGCGCCCTCGCGCTGCATCACATCTTCACGCCCGCTCCAGAGCGGCGTCGCGACGTTCCCCGGCTGCAGCACGCAGGCGGCCACGCCGTGCTCGCGGCCGTCGACCGCGAGCGAACGGGTCAGCCCTTCGAGCGCGAACTTGGACGTCGTGTACGCAGCCGAATGCGGCCGCGGCACCTTCGCCGACACGCTGCCGATGTTCAGGATCCGCCCGCCCTTCTGGCGCTTCATGATGCGGAACGCTTCGCGGCTGCAGAGAAACGCGCCGGTGACGTTGCAGTCGATCACGCGCCGCCAGTCCTCGAGGCTGAGCTCGTCCGTCGGCTTCCCGATGGCGATCCCGGCGTTGTTCACCAGGATATCGACCCGCCCGAACGCCTCGAGCGCGCGATCGAACAGCGCGCGCACCTGCGCCTCGACCGTCACGTCCGTCGGCACCGCGAGGGCGATGCCGCCGGCGGCTTCGATCTGCTTCGCCAGCGATTCGAGCGGTTCCCTACGGCGCGCGGCGAGCACCACTTTCGCTCCCTCGCGCGCGAACGTCGTCGCAATGCTCTGCCCGATGCCCGTGCTCGCGCCGGTCACTACCGCGACGCGATCTGCCAGTTGCCCCATGGGATGCTCCTCGTCGTTCTGGAATCTTCGGCGCGCCGCGTATCGTGTGCGCGGCCCGCCGTGAGCGCGTGATTATAACGGCTCGGCGGCGCGGTCGACGGCGACCGGCGTCCCGCAAAACGGCGCTGCGTCGACCGCTGTCCGTTGTACCGGCGGACGAGCTTTGCTACGGCCGCCGGCGCGCCTGCTCCGAAGACGCCGTGCCCGCCGCAAGGGCCGCCTCCGCGGCGGCCCGCAGGCGCTCTTCGCGCGCGGCGCGGCGCAGCGCGAGACTGTGCCACAACCACCCGATCGCGATGCCGACGAGCAGCACGAGGACCAGCAGCAGCGAGCGCGACATCGCCACCGACCAGAAGAGAAAGCGGATCTCGATGACGCCGATGTTCTGGTAGACGAAGAGCACCGCGCACCCGATCAGCACCAGGCCGACGATGAGCCGAACGTGCGTCACACCCGTGCACTCCTGAAGCGACACAGCACCATTCTGCGACCGCCGGCGGTCGCGACGCAAAACGGCCCACACGCGGTGTGCTTTCGGCTCCGCGTTTCGAAACCTCTGCCCCCGCCGCAGGAAGGGTTACGGCTCGCCTCCGGGCGCCGCTCACACCGTCGCGACGGGCGTCACCGGGGAACCGACCGCACCGGGGAGCCGCAGCGGCGGCGCCGTGAGCAGGAACCGGCTGCGCCCGTGCGCGCGCAGCCACTCCGCCAGCTCCTTGAGCCACCAGAGCTCGCCGAGCGGCACGCCGAGCTTGAACAGACAATGCTCGTGCAGCGGCAGCGCCGGGCGCCGGCCGTCGCGCTCGCGCGCCGGAAACGCTTCGACCGCGTAGTTGTCCGCGCAGATCGCGGCAACGCCGCTGTCGGTGATCCACTGCAGCAGCCTCTCGTCGCGCCCGTCGAGCACCGCGCAGGCGTTGTTGAGCCGGTTCATGTCGGGGTGCCGGTTCATGGACACGATGATCTCGGCGAAGCCCGTCCGCAGGAGCAGCATGTCGCCCGTCTCGACGGTTACGCCGTCGGCGTCCATGACGCGCATGAGCTCGTCGTAGCCGACGAGCCGCCGTTCCTCGCCGTAGTGGGCGTAGAGATCGACCAGCACCCCGCGCCCCTGGATCGCCTTGACCGCGAAATTCTCGATCCCGAGCGCGGCGGCGCAGGATTCCCCCGCGCAGCCTTCGCCTTTCGGATCCGCCGGACCCTTGATGTGCTCGTGCGCGCGGAAGCCGTTGTAGTAAACCTTTTCCGGCACGCCGTCGCCGTCCGCGTCGAACCAGGAGCCGACGTGCGCGAAGCTGTCCCACTGCGTCGAGTACTGCAGCGACAGCAGCACCTGGTCGTCGCAGACCACGTCGGTGTTGCGCGCATCGAGGCGCTCGAGCGGGAAGTTCATGAACGGCTCGCCCTTGAGGGTGGTCGGCGCGAGCTGCGGCGGCTTGCGCCGCGGATTGAGCTTCGACTCCCCCGGGTAGTCGAGCGGCAGACTGAGGCAGAACGACAGCCCCGCCCGCACCTCCGCCATCGCCTGACGCACCTTCTCGGGCGTCAGCAGATTGAGCCGGCCGAGCTGATCGTCCGGCCCGAAATCGCCCCAGGTCGATCCGGGCGGCCGTTGCTTCCACCGACTGGTCATTCGCACCTCCTCGGCTTGGTCCGCGCCGCTCCGGCGTTCCGTCAGCGTCCGGCGACACCGCGGCGCATGTCCGCGCGCAGCTGCTTCGCGTATTCGCGGAAATCGACCTCGAGCGTATAGCGCGGCGAGTTCACGTAGCGGCCCGCCACCTTCCGCTGGTGCGCGGCGATCTCCGCCTCCATCGTCGCGCGGTCCGGCAGGCGCAATTCGCCGGCGAGCACAGCCGCGAGCCAGCGGGCCTGGATCTCGACCAGCGGAATCGTCGGACCGATCGGCTGCACGAGCCCGACAAAGTAGAGGCCGGGCCGATCCGGCGGCAGCATGCGCCGATACAGGGCAGCCCGATTGTCGCGCACCTCGAAGACTTCAGGATCGAGAAAGGGAAAGGTCGTCTTGTATCCGGTCGCGTAGATGATCGCGTCCATGGCTTCGGTCGATCCGTCGACGAACGCGATCCGGTCGCCTTCGAGCGAGCGCACGTCCGGCTTGATCCTGATCCAGCCGTGGCCCACGTACGAGAGCAGCTCCTGGCTGATCGTCGCGTGCTCGCGCCACATCGGATGCTGCGGCCGCGGCACGCCGTAGCGCGCCTGGTCCCCGACGGCGAGGAACATGAGCCGCTGCATGATCGCCCGCGTAATGCGCGTCGGCAGCCCCAGCCGGCGCGACAGGAACGCGCTCCAGCGGTCGGTCGGCACGCCCATGATGTACTTCGGCATGATCCAGGCGCCGCGGCGCGTCGAGAGGTAAACCTGACGCGCGCGACGGCAGAGATCCACCGCGATGTCGACGGCCGAGTTCCCGATGCCGACGACCAGCACGTTCTTGCCCTCGAACCGATCGGCAGTGCGGTAGTAATGCGAATGAATGACGTCGCCGTGGAACCGTCCGGGGAACGAGGGCCAGCGCGGGTCCCAGAGGTGCCCGTTCGCGACCAGCACCGCGCGATAGCGGCGCGTGACGCCGTGCGCCAGCGTCACGTTCCACGCGCCCCCGTCCGGAGCCACGCGCGTGACCTCGGTGCGGAACGTGATCAGCGGTCGCACGCCGAAATAATCGGCGTACGCCTCGAGGTAGCGCAGCACTTCCCAGTGCGACAGGAAATCCGGCAAGTGATCCGGGATCGGAAAATCGGAATAGCCGAGATTCTTGCGGCTGGTGTCGATGTGCAGGCTGCGATACGCCGACGACATGCCGTTGTCGTTCTCGTAGCGCCACATGCCGCCGATGTCGGAGCCTTTCTCGTAGCAGTCGAACGCGATGCCCTTCTCCTTGAGCGCCTTGGCCGCCGCTACACCCGACGATCCCGCCCCGATGATGCAGACTTCCGCGCGCACTGCGCTCGGCACGGCGACCGCGCGCTCCGCCGCCGAGATCGTTTCAACCGCCGCGCTCACGATCTCGTCCTCCCGGTTCCGGCCCGCGGCGACCGCCGGAAAACCTCACCGGCGGCGCATGCGCGCAGCGCTTCCGGCGCGCCCCTCGTCGCACGCATCTTCGATCGGCACGACGGTAACGGCGCCACCGCCATTGTCGTCGGGTTCTGCGTCATGGTCCCCCCTTTTGCTCCCCTCGGGCCCGGCCGCCGGCCGCCCGCCGTCAGCGCTGCGCCGCCGCTTCGCCGCCTCCATCAGGCGGTGCGCCGTAATCCTGGAGGTAGCTTCGCACGACCTCGTCGAACGTCGCGTCCGCGCGAATGCCGTGCTCGGCTGCGAGCGCGGAGACGAACCCTTTCGGCCAGCTCTCCACGATGGCCTGCAGCTGCGGATCGAGGACGAAGTCGATCCGCCCGAGACGCCGGCTCCCCGCCACTCGATGAAGAGCATCGACCATCTCGCGCGGCGTGGCGGTGAGCGCGGGGAGGTTCAGCGCGCGGGTGGCGCCGAGCGCCTGCGCCGGCAGCTCGTGCACCCGGACCAGCGCCTCGGCCACGCGGCGCACCGACGCCACCGGCATGCGCGTGTCGGGATGGAACGGACAAACGACGTCGCGCCCGGCGAGCGGCTCGCGCACGAGCGCCGCCACGCGATCGGAAACCGATGGGCTCGGCGCACCGGGCCGCGTGAGCACGATCGGCAGCCGCAACGCCCGGCCGTCGACGAAGCCGCGGCGCGCGTAGTCGGTGATCAGGAGCTCCGCGATCGCTTTGTGCGTCCCGTAGGACGTCTGCGGCGTGCGCGCCACCGCGTCATCGACCACTTCCGGCAGCGGGCCGCCGAACGCCGCGATCGAGCTCGCGTAGACCAGCCGCGGCGCACGCGCCCGGCGGCGGCAGATCTCGAGCAGCCGCAGGAACGCGAGCACGTTGATCTCGAGACCGCGGTCGAAGTTCGCCTCGGCTTCCGTCGTGAGCGCGGCGGCGAGCGGAAAGACGCTGTCGATGCCGCCGGCGAAAAGATGCTCGAGGAACGCGGCATCCGCGCAGTCGCCGGTCTCGATCCGCACCGGGAAAGGCGCATTCGGCGGTGCAGCCGGGGTGCGCACGTCGGCGAGAACGAGCTCGTCGATCGGCTCTGCGTCGCCGGCACGACTCGTCAGGCGGCCGCGCGCAATGAGCGCACTCGTCAGGTGCGTGCCGATGAAGCCGGCGGCGCCGAGGATCAGGACGCGCATCGTTCAATACGGACTGGCTCGTACGGCGCGCGGTCGAGCGCCGCCGGACACAATAGCCGATCGCACAGGGGAGTCCTCTTGGCGCCATTGTGTTCGGTCCGGCCGCCGGTCACAAGCCTGCGGCGTTCCGTGTAGCGAAACGCATTCAGTCGCCGTTTATCGAGCGCGCGTCTAAGCGACAGGCTGCGCGATCCGTTCGGCGCCTTTGGCGAGCTGATAACGGTAGGCGTTGAAGGGCAGATCGAGGAGGTCGGCCGTTGCGCACCGCGACGACGCGCATCCGCGGCGCCGAGGCCGTGTCCGTATGCCATGCGGCGGCCGGCGGCGTGCGTCCGGCGTCGACGGCGAGACGCGCGTACTCCTGCAGGAGCTGGTCTTGCCGACGCCGCCCGGACCGTGAACGTGCAGCACCGCGAACGGCGGCTCGACGCCGAGGAGCGCGGACCGAAACAGCTCTGCCCCACGGCCGACGAACCGCGCCGCCGCGCAGGCGTCAGCCGATCCGCCGTGCGGTCGGCGCCGTCGGCCAAAAGAATGGATCGTCCTCGGCGTCCCCCGTAAAGGACGCGGCGTGCCGACGACCCATTCTGCTGTTGCGCGCAGCGCGTTGCAGCGCCCGACGGCCGCCGATACACGGACGCTGCCGTGCCCAATCAGCGGGACTTCAGATCCGCTCCGCCGATGTACAGCCGGTTCCAGGTGGGGCTGATGATGATCTGATTCACGCAGACGTGACGCGGTTGCTCGGCCACCCAGCGGATCGCGTTACCGAGGTCCTCGGGCTGCAGCATGCGCGCGCGCTCTTCGGGCGACGGCGGCACCGGGCGGCGGTCCAGGATCGGCGTCGCAACCTCGCCCGGGCAGATGACGCAGGCGCGGATGCCGTTCACGCACTCCTCCATGTTGATGGTCTCGGTCATCGACACCACGCCGTGCTTGCTGCTGTTGTAGGCGGCGCCGACCATGGCGGACGTGTACACGCCGGCCCAGGAGGAGATGTTGATGATGAGCCCGTCCTTCTGCGCCCGCATGAGCGGCAGCACCGCGCGCGTGCAGTAGAACGTGCCGTTCAGATTGATGCGTACGACCTCGTCCCAGCTCTCGACCGTCTGGTCGCGCCAGAACCGCTGCGGATTGTTCAACCCGGCGCTGTTGACGAGGATGTCGACCTTACCGTGGCGCGCCGCAATGATCTCCGCAACCCGCGCGACGGCCGCCGCATCGCCCACGTCGAGCGGCTCCGCTTCCGCTTCACCGCCGCGGTTCCGTATGAGCGCCGCCTCGCGCTCGAGCACCTCGGCACGCCGGCCGGACATCACCACCACTGCTCCGGCAGCCGCGAGCGCCTGCGCACCGGCGAGGCCGATGCCGCTGCCTGCACCCGTGATCCAAGCGATCTTGCCTTTGAGTGTCATTGCTGCCTCCGTTTGCCTCCGCGGCGGGCGCCGTTGTTCGCCCGCCGTGTAATCCGTTCGATGTCCCGGGTATGACCGGATTTCGATCACGCGCTGCCGCGCTTCACGGCCACGTCGTCGCGAATGTAAACGGGCAGCGCCGCTTCCGGTGAGACCGCGCCGCCGGCGGCGAACGCGACGGCCCCGAGCACGCCCACGGCGCGCGCGGACGGAAAGAGCCCCGCGCGCCAGCCCGCGAGCCGCTCGCCGAGCCGCGCCTCGAGCACCGGAGCGTACTGATCCCATCCGCTCCCGGCGCCGATCCATCCCGCCCCCTCGGGCAGCGGGACCTCCGCGGGAGCGATCACGATCTCGGCGCCGTGGAGCCGCATCTCGCCGCTCGCGCTTCGCTCGTACGCGGCCCAGTACACCTGCTGCATGCGCGCATCGAGCGCCGCGAGCACCCGCGGCGCGTCGGCCGTGAGCGCGAGCGCGGCGAGCGACGACACCGGAACCACCGGCAGATCGGCACCGAACGCCAGCCCTTGCGCCACCCCGGCGCCGATTCGAAGGCCGGTGAATGAGCCCGGGCCACGTCCGAACGCGATGGCGTCGAGCGCTTCGAGGCGAAGCTGCGCCTCGGCGAGCACTTCCTCGATCAGCACGAGCAGCCGCTCCGCGTGCCGGCGGCTGCGCTCGATGCGCTCGATCACCGCACCGTCGCTCCAGAGCGCGACGCTGCAGACCTCCGTGGAGGTATCGAATGCGAGCAGTTTCATGTCCCCGGCCCGAGACGGCGCACGAGCGCGGCGCGCAGCGCCTCGCGGTCGACCGCGCGCGCGACGCCCTGACGGCGGATCGGCGCCCAGATGGCGTCCGGATAATGCGGGTCGTCGGGGAACCGCGCGATCACGTGCCAGTGGAGATGCGGCACGTAGTTGCCGAGCGACGCGAGATTGATCTTCACGGGCTCGAGCAGCGCGCGCAGCGCGGCCTCGACGCCGCAGACCACTTCCAGCAGCCGCGCGCGCTCGGGCGGCGCGAGGTCGGTCATTTCGCGCACGTGCGCGCCCCACACGACGCGGCAATACCCCGGATAGCTCGCATCGCCGGCGTCGAGCACCCGGCACTGCGCGTCCCGCCAGAGGATCCGCTCCGGCTCCGGCGGCACGCACAACGGACAGCTCATGCCGCCTTCAATCGACCTGCGCTCCGGACGCCTCGACCACTTTGCGCCACTTCTCGATCTCGGCCTTGATGTACGCCGCGAACTCGTCCGGCGTGTTGCCGACCGGCTCGGCGCCGCGCGCCCGCATTTCCTTGCTCACCTGCGGGTCCTTCAGTATGCGCGCGATCTCGCGGTACAGCTTTTCGACGATCGGCCGCGGCACGCCGGCCGGCGCCAGGACGCCGAACCACGACGTGGCTTCGTAGCCGGGCACGCCCGCTTCCGCGATCGTCGGCAGATCGGGCGCGGCGGCGGCGCGCTGCGCGGTGGTCACGGCGAGCGCCCGCAGCTTCCCCGCCTGCACGTGCGGAAACGCCGACGGCATGTTGTCGAACATGAGGTGCACCTGACCGCCGAGGAGATCGGTGATGGCGGGAGCGCTCCCCTTGTACGGCACGTGCGTCATCTGGACGCCGGTCAGCGTCTTGAACAGCTCGCCCGAAAGATGGATCGACGTGCCGTTGCCGGAGGACGCGAAGCTCAGCTTGCCCGGATTCTTCCCGGCGTAGTCGACGAGCTCCTTGACCGAATGGACGGGCACGGAGGGATGCACGACGAGAATGTTCGGCACCGCCGCCACCACCGTGATCGGCTGGAAGTCCTTCACCGCGTCGTACGGCATCTTCTTGTAGAGGCTCATGTTGATGCCGTGCGTGCCGACGGTGCCCATGAGCAGCGTGTAACCGTCGGGCGCCGCCTTCGCGACGATGTCGCTGCCGATGTTGCCGCCCGCTCCGGCGCGGTTCTCGATCACGACCTGCTGCCCCCAGGCCTTGGTCAGCTCCTGCCCCACGATGCGCGCCAGGATGTCCGTGGTTCCGCCCGGCGGGAACGGCACCACCATCTTGATCGGCTTCGACGGGTAGTCGTCCGCGGCCTGCACACCGATGCCGAGCACCGCGAGCGCGGCCCCGGCGAAAAGTCCCACTGCGGTTCTCAGCCTCATTCGCTTCGTCCCTCCTCTCACGATAAAGCGCGGAGCAAACGGGTGCCCCGCGCAAACGGGCGGCAGGTTATCACGGCCCTGCCGCCGGATGAACGAGGTTGGACGGTCACGCCGGCAGAATCAGCTGCGTCTGTGTGACGACGGCGCAAAGCTTTCCGTTCTCAAGGCTGACGCGCGTCTGCCAGACCATGGTCGTCTTGCCGCGGTGAAGGGGCGTGCATTCCCCGATCACGCGCTCGCCCAGCCGGGCGGCGCCGACGAAGTTCGTTTTCGACTCGATCGTCGTGGTGCGCGCCCCCTGCGGCATGTTGACGATGGTGCCGACGGCACCGAGCGTATCGGCGAGCGACATGAGCGCACCGCCGTGCAGAACGTCGGTGCCGTTGCACATGTCGGCGCGCACTTCCATCGATGCGACGACGCGCTCCGGCGTCACCTCCCGGAACCGGATCCCGAGCAGCCCCGGAAAAGCCGATGCGAGGCGCTGCTGAAAGCTGTTGGCGTCCACGAAACCCCCTTCTCCGGGCGCGCGAGCCCGAACGTGAGAACGAAACTACACCGGCGCCCGCGCGGCGGGCGATTACCCGCCGGGTAATGGAAAGCGCTCAGCGAAAGTGCTCGTGCCCGCGGCGCGCGGGCTCGTAACGCCGCCCGGCTTCGTCGTAAATCGCGACCCCCTCGCCCGCCGTGATCTCGCCGATCCGCGTCGCGGCGAATCCGCGCTCGGCGGCGAGCGCGGCGAGCCTGGCCTCGTTGGCCGCCGGAACCGTGAAACAAAGCTCGTAGTCGTCGCCGCCCGCGAGCGCGGCGTCCCAGCCGATCTCGCGCAAGTGCCGGCGGTAAGTCGCCGACAAGGGAATCGCATCGAGCTGGAGCCGGGCGCCGACGCCGCTCGCGGCGAGCACGTGCCCGAGATCGGCGAGTAGCCCGTCGGAAATATCGATCGCGCTCGACGCGACGCCCCGCAGCGCCAAACCTTCCGCGACGCGCGGGGTCGGCCGCTCGAGCCGCTCGTCGAGCAGCGCGCGCTCGGCCGTGGTGCACCGGGGCGTGCCGACGCGCTCGGCGAGAGCGAACGCCGCATCGCCGAGCGTTCCGGTGACGTAGACGCCGTCGCCGGGACGCGCGCCGGCGCGCCGCAGCGCGGCGCCGCGCGGCACGAGGCCCGCGACGGTGACGGCGACCGCGAGCGGACCGCGCGACGTGTCGCCGCCGATGAGCTGCACGTCGTGACGGCGCGCGAGCGCGTACATGCCCTGCGCGAAGGCGGCGAGCCATGCGGTGTCGACGTGCGGCAGCGTGAGATCGAGCAGGAACCACGCGGGCTCCGCGCCCATTGCCGCGAGATCGCTCAAGTTCACCGCGAGCGCCTTGTGCCCGAGTGCCGCCGGATCGACGTCGTCGAAGAAATGAACGCCGGCGACCAGCACGTCGGTGGCGAGGACCGTTTGCATGCCTGGAGGCACGTCGACCACGGCCGCGTCGTCGCCAACCGGCACCGCGACGTCGGAACGCGTGACCGACGACGAGGCGAAGAACGTGCGGATCAGTTCGAACTCGGTCACGGGTCCGCCCGATACCTGTGGGCCGGATTCAGGGCGTGGCGCGCGTAACGCCGCTCATCGGCCCTGCCGCCCGGCCGCTATCTCGTGCGCGCGCAGCTGCGCCGCCACCCGATCGAGCACGGCGTTCACGTACTTGTGGCCCTGCTCGGCGCCGAACGTCTTCGCGAGCTCGACGGCTTCGTTGAGCACCACGCGATACGGAATCTCCGGATGGCATTCGAGCTCGAACGCACCGAGCCGCAGGATCGCGCGCTCCACCGGATCGATCTCCCCGATGGGCCGGTCGACGTGCGGCGCGAGATGCGCGTCGAGCGCCTCCTGCCGCACCGGGATCTCGCGCACCAGGTGGCGGAAGTACTCGAGATCCGCCCCTTCGAGCGTGTCGTCCGCGAGAAAATGGCTCTCGATCTCGTGCGGCGCCTGCCGCGCGACCTGCCACTGGTAGAGCGCCTGCACCGCCGAGCGCCGCGCCCGGTGGCGCGATCCTTTCACCGCGCTCTCGCCGCTCATGACGCCCCGCCGCCGCGCAAGCGGCGAAAGAGATTCGCCATCTCGATCGCGACCAGCGCCGCTTCCGCCCCTTTGTTCGGTCCGTTGTTGGCGCCGGCGCGCACGAGCGCCTGCTCGAGCGTATTCACCGTGAGCACGCCGAACGCGACCGGGATCCCGCTCGCGACGCTCACCTCGCGCACGCCGCGCGCGCATTCGCCCGCGACGTAGTCGAAGTGCGGCGTCTCGCCGCGAATCACCGCCCCGAGCGCGATGAGCGCGTCGTAGGCGCCCGTGTCCGCGAGCACCTTGAGCGTCGCCGGGATCTCGAACGCACCCGGGACGCGCACGATCCGGATGCGCTCGCGCTCGGCGCCGTGCTCGATAAGCGCCTGCAGCGCCCCTTCGAGCAGCTGCTCGCCCACGAGCTCGTTGAAGCGCGACAGCACGATGCCGACGCGCAGCCCGCGCGCCTCGAGCGCGCCTTGAACGGCTTCGAC
>DATCLR010000047.1:0-12741 GCA_036563785.1 Burkholderiales bacterium
CAGCGTCTCGATGTCCGGCGAACCGGTATAGCCCATCGCCGAACGCAGCCCGCCCATGAGCTGGTGAATGACGTTCACCATGGGGCCCTTGTACGGCACGCGTCCCTCGACGCCTTCGGGCACGAGCTTCTCGCGCACCGCGCCTTCCTGGAAGTAGCGATCGCTCGAGCCCTCGCCCATCGCGCCGAGCGATCCCATGCCGCGATAGGTCTTGTACGAGCGGCCCTGGTAGATCTCGACCTCGCCGGGCGCCTCGTCGGTGCCCGCGAGGAGGCTGCCCACCATGACCGCGTGCGCGCCGGCGGCGATGGCCTTGGCGATGTCGCCCGAGTAGCGGATGCCGCCGTCGGCGATGATGCCGATATCCGATCCAGCGAGCGCCTCCGCGACGTTCGCGATCGCGGTGAGCTGCGGCACGCCGACGCCGGCGACGATGCGCGTGGTGCAGATCGAGCCCGGGCCGATGCCGACCTTCACTGCGTCCGCGCCAGCCTTGACCAGATCGCGCGCCGCCTCGGCGGTCGCGATGTTGCCGCCGATCACGGGAACGTCGGGATAGTGCTTCTTGATCCAGCGAATGCGGTCGAGCGCTTTCTGCTGGTGTCCGTGCGCCGTGTCGACCACGATCACGTCGACCTCCGCGTCGACCAGGCGCTCGACGCGCTCCTCGGTGCCGGGTCCGACGCCGACCGCCGCGCCGACGCGCAGCCGGCCTTTGTCGTCCTTCACCGAGTTCGGATACTCGGTCGACTTCTGGATGTCCTTGACGGTGATGAGACCCTTCAGCGCGAACTTGTCGTCGACCACGAGGATCTTCTCGATGCGGTGCTCGTGCAGCAGCCGCTGGATCTCCTCGCGCGGCGCGCCCTCGCGCACCGTGACGAGCTTCTCCTTGGGCGTCATGATGCGGCTCACCGGCTCGCCGTAGCGCGTCTCGAAGCGCAGATCGCGCGAGGTCACGATGCCGACCAGACCGGTCTCGTCCGTGACCGGCACGCCGGAGATGCCGTGCGTGCGCGTGATCTCGAGCACCTCGCGCACGGTGGTGTCCGGCGTCACCGTGATCGGATCGGTGATGATGCCGCTTTCGAACTTCTTGACCTTGCGCACCTCCTCGGCCTGCCGTTCGGGGCGCAGGTTCTTGTGAATGATGCCGAGCCCGCCCTCCTGCGCGAGACAGATGCCCGTGCGCGCCTCCGTCACCGTGTCCATGGCGGCGGACAGCAGCGGGATGTTCAGCGCAATGGTGCGGGTGAGTGAGGTCTTGAGGACGACGTCGATGGGAACGACTTTCGAGTGGGCCGGGACCAGCAGGACGTCGTCGAAGGTTAGAGCTTCCTGAATGATCCGCATGGCGTATTATATGAGCCCGTCCGCGATTTCGTAAACGCCGCCGCACACCGAGCGCGGCATCGCGCCCCGGCGCCGCCCGACCCACCGGTGAACGTTGCCCGTCCGAGCTCCCGTTCTTCGCCGCAGGACGTGCTCATCCGGCCCCTCGCTGCCGCCGCCGCGCCCGGCCGCTTGGCCGCGCGCGCCACGGCCCGGCGCACCTTCCGTCAGCACGTCCGCCACGCTGCGCACCGCCCCGCTTCCATCCGCCGCCGGACGGCACTACGCTCCGCTCATGGCTCGTGATCTGCTGGCGGCCGACCGGCCCGAAGTGCGCGATATCTATACGGTCTCGCGCCTCAACCGCGAAGCGCGCGCCCTGCTCGAGGGCGGGTTCCCGCCGCTATGGGTGGAAGGCGAGATCTCCAATCTCGCGCGCCCGTCCTCCGGGCACGTCTACTTCTGCCTGAAGGACGCGAACGCCCAGGTGCGCTGCGCGCTGTTCCGGACGCAGCTGCGCCTCGCCGCGGTCGCTCCCCGCGAGGGCATGCACGTGCTGGTACGCGCGCGCGTCACGATTTACGAAGGGCGCGGCGACTACCAGCTCATCGTCGAGTATCTGGAGGAAGCCGGCGAAGGGGCGCTCCGGCGCGCCTTCGAGGCGCTCAAGACGCGCCTCGCCCAGGAAGGCCTGTTCGACGCGGCGCGCAAGAAGCCGCTTCCGCGCCTTCCCCGGCGCATCGGGCTCATCACGTCGCCCACCGGGGCGGTGCTGCACGACATCCTCACCACGCTGAAGCGCCGTTTCCCGGCGATTCCCGTGCTGCTCTACCCCGTGCCCGTCCAGGGCAAGGCGGCCGCGCCGGCGATCGCCGAGGCGATACGCTTCGCCGGGCGCCACGGCGCCTGCGACGTGCTCATCCTCGCCCGCGGCGGCGGCTCGCTGGAAGACCTCTGGGCGTTCAACGAGGAGATCGTCGCCCGCGCGCTCGCCGACTGCCCCATTCCCGTGGTCTCGGGCGTCGGACACGAGGTCGATTTCACCATCGCCGACCTCGCCGCCGACGTGCGCGCGCCGACGCCCACGGCGGCGGCGGAGCTCGTGAGCCCGGACCAGCGCGAATGGCTGCATCGCTTCGAGCAGGCGGAAGCGCGGCTCATCCGGCGCATGCGCGACATCCTGCGCAACTACGCGCAGCGCCTCGACTGGCTCGGCGCGCGCCTCGTCCATCCGCGCGCGCGGCTCGCCGATGTCGCGCAGCGTCTCGAGGCGCTCGCCCATCGCCTGCAGCTCGCGCACGCGCGGCGTCTGCATCGCGCGCACGCCGTGCTGAACGATCTCGCCGCGCGGCTCGAGCGCTGCTCGCCGCTCGGGCGCCTGCGCGCCTGCAGTCTGGAATGCCGCCACCTGCACGAGCGGCTCCGGCAGGCGGTCGCGCAGCAGCTCGCGCGCCGGCGGACACAGCTCGCGCATCTCGCGCGCGCGCTCCACGCCCTGAGCCCGCTGGCAACGCTCGATCGCGGCTACGCGATCGTGCGCCATGCCGCCACCGGCGCGATCCTCCGGACCGCCCGGGCCGTAGCGCCCGGCGAGCTGATCGAGGCGCGGCTCGCCCGCGGGCGGCTCGTGTGCGAGGTCAAGGACCGGGAGGAGTCGTGAGGCGCTGGCTCGCGCTCTGGCTGCTGTTCGCGGTTTCGGTCGTGGTAGCCGACGAGCTGCCGCGCGCCGCGCCCTTTCCCGGCGGGCTCGCCGTGGTCGCGCTCGACACCACGAGCCCGGTCGCGCCCCAGGCGTACTTCCAGAACGAGCGCGTGATGGTCGTGCGGCGCGGCGAGACCTGGCATGCCCTCGTGGGTCTGCCGCTCGCGCTCCCGGCCGGCGAGCACGAGCTCGTCGTGCGCGAGGGCGCCGTCGAGCGGCGCCAGCGCTTCACGGTCGGCACGAAAGAGTACGGCGTACAGCGCATCACGCTGCGCAACAAGCGCATGGTGAACCCTCACCCCGAGGACCTGAAGCGCATCGCCGAGGAAGCGACGACGATCCGCGCCGCGTTCCGGCGATGGTCCGACGTGCCGACGCCGCCGCTCTCCTTCGCGCTGCCGGTCGAGGGCCCGATCAGCGGGGTCTTCGGCACACGCCGCTTCTTCAACGAGCAGGAGCGGCAGCCGCACAGCGGTGTGGATATCGCGGCGCCGCGCGGCACGCCGGTGCGCGCCCCGGCGCCGGGCGTCGTGATCGCGGTCGGCGACTACTTCTTCAACGGCCTCACCGTGTTCCTGGATCACGGTCAGGGGCTGATCAGCATGTACAACCACCTCGACCGCATCGCGGTGGAGCCGGGCGCACGCGTCGAGCGCGGCGAGGTGATCGGCGCCGTCGGCGCGACTGGCCGCGTCACCGGGCCGCACCTGCACTGGACCGTGAGCCTCAATAACGTGCGGGTCGACCCTCTGCTCTTCGTGGGCGAAGACCTGGCCCGTTCCGTCGCTCATCGCAACGAGGCCGGGAAGAGCGACCGCAAGCCCTAGCCGCCCGAGCTTTCAGCGCGCAGGGCTTCTCTTCGAGACACTGCCGCCCGGCGCGGGCGCGGCCGGTGTCGGACGCACCGAGCCCGCGATACTTGCCGCCTGCTCCACGAAACCCTTCGCCGTCTTGCGCCAGTCCTCGGGCAGATGCGGCCAGCCGAACCAGGCGACCGCCGCGACGCACACGCCCGCTGCCGTCACGCGCATCAGCCGACCCAGCGCACGCCGGAGCCTCGAGCGCGCACGGCGATCGGCGCGCGCCCGAACGGCCGGGGCGACGACACGCGCCTGGGTGCGGCCGGGTAGACGCGTCCGCCCCAGCAGGTAATCCTGCAGCGCGCGCGCCGACTGCGGGCGATCCTTGGCGTGGATCTGCATCGCCAGGTCGATGCATTGGAGCAGAAGCGCGGGGTAGCGCCCCGCACCCGCTTTCACGGCGGGCCGCAGCGGATCGGTCTTGTAGTCGAGCATCGCCCGGTAGCGCGTCGGCGCGTCCTCGGGGCGCTTGCCGGTGACACAGCGGTACATGGTGGCGCCGATCGCGTAGACGTCGGACCAGGGACCGAGCGTGCCCTTTCCCG
The DNA here is from genome assembly GCA_036563785.1 of Burkholderiales bacterium. GTDB lineage: Bacteria > Pseudomonadota > Gammaproteobacteria > Acidiferrobacterales > Sulfurifustaceae > JACQFZ01. The sequence continues at coordinate 4,440 of DATCLR010000047.1, forward strand.
GATACTGCTCGATCGGCGCATAGCCGTGCGTCAGCGTCACCCGCCCCGTCGGCCGGCTCTCCGTCATCGCCTGCCGCGCCGATCCGAAATCGATCAGCATCGGCGTGCCGTCCTCGCGCAGGTAGATGTTCTCGGGCTTGATGTCCAGGTGCAGCATGCCCGCTTCATGCACCGCCTGCAGACCGTTCAGTATCGGCATGACGATGCGATACAAATTCGCCTCGTCGAGCCGCTCGCCGCGGGCCTTGAGGTACTGCGCGAGCGTCTGTCCGCGCTCGTACTCCATGACGGTGTAGGCGGTCCCGTTCGCCTCGATGAAGCGCAGAACCCGGACGATGTTCGGGTGCTTGAAGCGCGCCAGCGCCCGCGCCTCCTTCACGAAGTTCTTGAGGCCCCAGTGGTAGTGCCGGATCGCCTCCTGGCTCGCCTGAGGAATCACCGACGCGGTGGCGCGGTCGCGGGCGGCGATGTCCTCGGGCATGTACTCCTTGATGGCGACATAGGCGCCGAGGGCGTTGTCGCGTGCCAGGTAGGTCACGCTGAACCCGCCCCGGCCGAGGACGGCTTCGATCGTGTACTCGGCCAGCCTCGCGCCCGGCCGCAGCGCGTTCTCGTGATAAGCGCTCAAAAGGGGGACCTTCTTCAGTGGTGCTGGCCGCCGACAACCGGCCGCCTCGATTGACTATAGACGATTTCCGGAATTTTTCCTTTTCAATTCAGAGTGCTAACCGCGGGATCTCAGTTCCTGCTGCAGCGTGCTCGCGACCCCGTCAGCGCCGGCGGCGCCCGCCCCGGGCGCGGCGGCCCTCGAACGGGTTCTCGCCCTCCTTGCAGCGGATCACCACCGGGGTACCGACCAGGCGGAACGACTCGCGGAAGGTCTGTGCGAGGTAACGCCGGTAGGAATCGGGAAGCGACGCCACCTGATTGCCGTGAACCACCACGAGCGGCGGATTCCGGCCGCCCTGGTGCGCGAACTTCAGGCGGATGCGCCGCCCGCGTACGACCGGCGGGGGTGTAGCGGCGACCGCCGCCTGCAGGATGCGATTGAGCCGCGGCGTGGGCAGCGCGGCGTTGGCGGAAGCGAACGCCCGATCGACCGAGGCGAACAGCCCGCCGATACCGGTCTTCTGCAGCGCCGAGATGTAGTGCACCGGCGCGAAATCGAGGAAACGGAGCCTCCGCTCGAGCTCGCGCTGCGCCCAGTCGCGCGCGGCGGCATCCACCGCGTCCCACTTGTTCACCGCCACCACGATCGCCCGCCCGTGCTTGAGCACGTAGCCGGCGAGCGTCGCATCCTGCTCGGCGATGCCGGCCTGCGCATCGAGGACGAGGATCACGACGTTCGCCCGCTCCACCGCCTCGAGCGTCTTGAGCGCCGAGAACTTCTCGACCGTCTCCTCGATGCGCGCGCGCCGGCGCACACCGGCGGTGTCGATGAGCACGTAGGTGCGTCCCGCGCGCTCGAGCGGCACTTCGATCGAGTCCCGCGTCGTGCCCGGCACGTCGGAGACGATGACGCGCTCCTCGCCGAGGAGCGCGTTCACGAGCGTCGATTTCCCGACGTTCGGCCGGCCGACCACCGCGACCCGCGGCACGTCGGTCGCGATCGGCGCCTCTTCGACCCGGGGCAGCGGCGCGAGCACGCGCTCCATCAGCGCCGCGACGCCGTCGCCGTGCGCGGACGAGATGGCTTGGGGCTCGCCGAGGCCGAGCACATGGAACTCGGCGCCGGCGAGCGCCGGGTCCATCCCCTCCGCCTTGTTCACGGCGAGCGTCACGGGCTTTCCGAGGCGCCGCAGGTCCTGCGCGATCTCGGCGTCGAGCGGCTGCAGGCCTTCGCGCGCGTCGACGAGGAAGATCACGGCGTCCGCCTCGGCGAGCGCCTGGCGCACCTGCCCCTTCATCTGTTCGCGCAGCGCTTCGCCCGCGCCCGCACGCTCCAGCAGGCTCTCGGACACGCCGCCCGTGTCGACCACGTAATACGGCCGGTCGCCCACGAGGCCGTCGCCGTACTGCCGGTCGCGGGTGACGCCCGGCTCGTCCGCCACGATAGCCGCGCGGCTGCGCGTCAGGCGATTGAACAGCGTGGATTTGCCGACGTTCGGCCGGCCGACGAGCACGACGACGGGTTTCATCGCTGCGGCCTCGTTCCCCTCGTCATGCGCGCGTCGCGACGCCGCCCCGAGCGACCGATGCCGGCTCAGCGCGGCATGAGGCGCAGCGCCGCGAGCTCGCCTGAGATTGCCGCCACGAACAGCGTGTCGCCGGCCACGGCGGCCGGAGCGCGCACCGGCGCATTGTCGACGCGGGCGCGCGCGACGAAGCGGCCGTCGTCGCGCGCGAGCCAGTGCACGTAGCCCTCGTAGTCGGCGATGGCGACGAAGCCGCCGTGCACCGCCGGTGCATTGAGCCGCCGGCCCCGCAGCGCCTCCTGGCGCCAGACGCTCGCGCCGTTGCGGCGGTCGAAGGCGAGGACATGGCCGTGCTCGTCGGTGACGTAGACGTGGCTCGCGTCGGCGGCGATGCCGCTGTAGGTCGAGACGTCGCGCGACCAGATGATGTTCCCGGTCCGCGGATTGAACGCGGTCAGCTTGCCCTGATAGCTCGCCGCGTAGATCGCGTCCGGCAGCACGATCGGCGGCACGTCGACGTCGACCAGGCGCTCGATCTCGTTGCGTCCCCGCGGCTGCGCGACCGGCACCTCCCAGAGCGGCGCGCCCTGCTCGAGGCTCAGCGCCACGAGCCGGCCGCTCGCGAAGCCGGCGAAAACGATGTCCTCGACGATCACCGGACTGTTGGTGCCGCGCAGGCTGAGCGCGGGCTCGGTGCGATCGTAGACCCAGCGCCGCTCCCCGCTGTCCGCGGCGAGGCCGGTCACGCGCCCGTCGACCGTCTGCACCACCACGATGTTCGACGCGATCGCCGGCGGCGCCAGGACTTCGCTCGAGACCGCGCTGCGCCAGAGCGTGCGGCCGTCCTCCCGCGCGAGCGCCACCACCTGGCCGTCGCGCGTCCCGACGGCGAGCAGACGCTCGCCGACGCCGACGCCTCCGGCGATCGGGAGCTTCAGGTCGACCTGCCACCGGCGCGCGCCCGATGCGGCGTCGAACGCCGCCACCCGGCCCCCTGCGCCCGCCGCGTAGACGATTCCGTCGCGCACGCGCGGCACGAGCCCGACGTAGTCCCTGGTCTTGCCCCCGAGATCCCCGGACCAGATCTTCGCGGCGCGCGCGCTCGGAGCGAATTCCGGCAGCGGCGCGGGCGGCTCGCGCACCGGGGCCGAGCCGCAGCCCGCCGCCGCAGCGGCCGACGCGAGGACGAACGCGAGCCAGACGCGCCTCATCCGGCCTCGGCTCCGCCCAGGTCGTCGAGCTTCATCTCGATCAGCTGCCGCCCGGCCGACTCCGGCGCGAGCTTCTGCAGCGCCTCGCGATATGCCGCCCGCGCTTCGGCGATCCGCTGCATGCCCGCATACGCGTCGCCTTTGAGCTCCAGGTAGTCCGCCTCGAATCCGGGCGCCTTTTTCACGCCTTCGGCGAGCGCGAGCGCGGCTTCGTACTCGCCGCTCGCGACGTGCAGCTGCCCGAGGCGCAGCCGGGCCGTGTGCACCACGGCCGGGTCGTCGGCGTTCGCGATCGCCCACTCCAGGTGCTCGCGCGCCGCGGCCGAATCGTTCGCCTCGACGGCGAGGCGCGCGAGCATCAGCGCCGCCATGCCCGCGTAGGGCGTGCGCGCGTACTCCTCGACCAGCCGGTTGCCGCTCGTCCGCGCCGCGTCGTGTCTCCCTCCCTGCACCTGGTCGAGCATCTGGGCGTACAGCTCCGACGCCTCGAGGCGCTGCTTCTCGCGGTATTCCTGCCAGTACTTGTTGCCGAAAAGCAGCGCGAGGCCGAGCAAGACGCCGAGCAGGAGCGCTCCCCCGTAGTTCTTCCACCACTGCTTCAGCTTTTCGAGTTCGTCCTGGTCGCTGTAGACCACGTGGCCTCTCCACTTGAATGCATCGGTATCGGCACCGCGGCGCGGACGAACCGGACGTCGCCGCGCCGCGGGATGCGGTGCGCTCAGCCCCCGCGCGGCTGCAGGCGTCCGGCCAGGTAATTCAAGGCGTCGTCGTAGGCGAAGCTCTGCTGCCCTTCGCCGCCTCGCAGGTCCTTGACCGCAATGCGTCCGTCGCTCTCGAGGAGCACGGCGAAGCGCGCGCCGCTGCGGTCCGCCCGCTTGAGCTGGCTCTTGAGGCTGCCGCCGAAGTGGCACTCGACGGAGCAGCCGCGCGCGCGCAATGCCTCGGCGAGCGCGAGCGCGCGCTCGGCCGCGCCCTCGCCCGGCGCGACGTACACCTGCGGCGCATCGTCGTCGGCGGACGCGGCGCCCTGCCGCAGGAGCTCGACCAGGCGCTCGAGCCCGATCGCGAAGCCGACCGCGGGCGTCGGCCGGCCGCCGAGGAGCTCGACCAGCCCGTCGTAGCGGCCGCCCGCGCAGACCGCGGACTGCGCTCCGAGGCGGTCGGTGAGCCATTCGAACACGGTGCGCGTGTAGTAATCGAGCCCGCGCACGAGGCGCGGGTTCACGGTGAAGGCGACGCCGGCCGTGCGCAGCAGCTCCTGCAGCTTCTCGAAGTGGGCGCGCGATTCCGCGTCGAGGTGATCGAGCAGGCTCGGCGCTTCCGCGATCACGGCGGCCATCGCGGGATTCTTGCTGTCGAGGACGCGCAGCGGGTTCGTCTCGAGGCGCCGGCGGCTGTCGTCGTCGAGCGCGTCGAAGCGCCGGCGCAGGTACTCGACCAGCCGCGTGCGGTACGCGGCGCGCGCTTCCGGCGTGCCGAGCGAGTTGATCTCGAGCCGCAGCCCGTCGACGCCGAGCTCCGCGAAGAGCCGCGCCGACATCAGTATCTGCTCGGCATCGACCTCGGGGCCGGCCATGCCGAACGCCTCGACGCCGATCTGATGGAACTGGCGGTAGCGCCCCTTCTGCGGCCGCTCGTGCCGGAACATGGGGCCGGCGTACCACCAGCGCTGGATCTGGTTGTGCAGCAGCCCGTTCTCGATCCCGGCGCGCACGCACCCCGCCGTTCCCTCGGGCCGCAGCGTCAGGCGATCGCCGTTGCGGTCCTCGAAGGTGTACATCTCCTTCTCGACGATGTCGGTATGCGCGCCGATCGAGCGCGCGAAGAGCTCCGTGCGCTCCACCACCGGGAGCCGGATCTCGCGATAGCCGTAGGCGCGCAGCACGCCCGCCGCCGTCCGCTCGACCCGCCGCCAGTACCCGAGCGCGTCGGGCAGCAGGTCGTTCATGCCGCGCACGGCCTGAAGTGCTTTGCTCACGGCGGCGAATCCTCCGGGCGCGAGACGACGCGCGTCAGCCCTGCGGGCGTCCGAGCGTGAAGCGGGCGACGTCGCCGCGCCGATGGCGCATGGCGTCGTACGGTTTGCCTTCGAACTCGACGGTCACGCCTTCCACGTTGCCGAGGAAGACGCTGATCGGCGGGACGCCGTCGACGGTGACGACGCTGCCGGCCGGAATGGTGCCGTACACGAGGCGTCGCTGCTGCGCGTCGCGCACGTCCGCCCAGCTGTCCTGATGCATCCGCAGCACCACCCGCGACGTGGGAACCCCGGGATCGGGCGCGGGCGGCTCGGGCCGGGTTTCCGCTTCCCCGAGCGCCGCGATCGGCGACGTCGAGGCGGCAGGCGCTTCGGCGCGCGCGGGCGGCGTCGCCGGCGCCTCGTTCTCCTCCGGCGCGATCGCCACCGTGGGTGCCGGCGGCGTTTGGGGAGCCTCCGTCGCCCCGGACGCGGCCGCCGGTGCCTCCTCCTCGGCGGTCGGTGCCTGAGCGGGCGGCGGCGGTGCGGAGAGCTCGTGCCCGCTCCACCAGAGCGCGGCGAGCCCGAACACCACGACCGCGACGACGATGGTGCCGAGCCGCACCAGCGCATCGCTGCTGGTCGCCTGCCGCGCCGGCGCCGGCCGCGTCCCGAGCTGCGCCGGGGCGGCGGCTTCCGGCCGGGCGTTGTAGAGATCGAGCACGCGCTGCGTCGGAAGACCGAGATACTGCGCGTAATTGCGCAGATAGCCGCGCACGTACGTCGGCCCGGGCAGCCGGTCGTACGCGTCCGCCTCGAGCGCCTCGACCGTGCGCGGCGCGAGCCGCAGCTCCTGCGCAACGTCGTCGATCGACAGCCGCCGCTCCTCGCGCGCCCGGCGCAGCATCGCGCCCGGACCCGCCTCTTGCGTCGGGAGTGAATTCGGTTCCGTCATCTCGGATTCTTCCTGTCCGCGGCGGCCGCCTGCAGCTCCTGCGCCTCGGGCGACGTCGGGAACTTGGCGCGCAGCCGCAGCGCGTAGCTCGCCTCCTCGTCCTTGTTGTTCAGCGCGCGCTCGATCTTCACCGCGAGGAGCAGCGCCTGCGGCGTGTCCTCGGCCGCCTGGAAGTAGCGCTGCATGAAGCCGCGCGCGGCGAGCGTGCGCCCGCTCTCGTACGTGATGCGCGCCATGTGATAGAGCGAATCCGGCAGCGCCGGCTGGAGCTTGAGCGCTTCCCGGAAGTTCGCCTCCGCCTTCGCGTACTGCTTGGCCCTGAAGAGGCACAACCCGGCGTTCTCGTAGGCGAGCGCCGGCGTACGGTAGAGCGGATTGGCGACGGCCTTGCGGAACCACGCGACCGCCTCGTCGGTGCGGTTGCGCTCGCAGAGAAAAGCGCCGTAGTTGTTCTGCGCTTCCGCGTTCTGCTCGTCCGCGCGCACCGCCCGGCGGAAATACCGCTCGGCGGCCTCGTAATCCTTGAGCCGCCACTGCAGCACCGCCATCAGGTTGTTCGCCTGCGAGTGACCGGCGTCGAGGTCGAGCGCCTTCTCGATCTTCTCCCGCGCGAACTCGAGCTGCCCGCGCTGCAGATAACCGGCCGCGAGCTGAAGGTTGGTCTGGATGAGCTGCGCCCGCTTCGCGGCCGCGGCCTCGCGCTCGGCGGTGGAAGCACAGCCGACGGCGAGCACCCCGGCCAGGATGCAGGCCGCGGCCGCCCTCATGCCGTCGCCACCGCCGCGACCCCGGCGCGCCGCAGCAGCCGCGCGCGCCGGCCGGTACGGTCGTGCACGCGTCCCGCGAGCTGCCCGCAGGCCGCATCGATGTCGTCGCCGCGCGTACGGCGGGTGATGGTCATGAGACCGGCGCGCAGCATCACGTCGCGAAAGGCGTCTATCGCCGCGGGCGACGAGCGCCTGTAGGTCGAATGCGGGAACGGATTGAACGGAATGAGGTTCACCTTGGCCGGCACGTCGCGCAGCAGCGCCGCGAGCTCCTCGGCGTGCGCGAGCGTGTCGTTCACGCCGTCGAGCATGACGTACTCGAACGTGATCTTGCGGCGCGGGTCGTCCTTCACGTACCGGCGGCACGCGGCGAGCAGCTCCGCGATCGGGTACTTGCGGTTGAGCGGCACGAGCTTCGTGCGCAAGGCGTCGTTCGGCGCGTGCAGCGACACCGCGAGGCTCACCGGACAGGCGTCGCGCAGCCGGTCGATGAGCGGGACCATGCCCGCGGTGCTGACCGTCACGCGCCGGCGCGACAGCCCGTAGGCGAGGTCGTCGAGCAGCACGCGGATCGCGGCGACGACGTTGTCGAAGTTGAGCAGCGGCTCGCCCATGCCCATGAAGACGACGTTCGTGATCGGGCGCACCGCCGGCCCGCGGCCGCCGAGCAGGCGGTTCGCGAGCCAAATCTGGCCGACGATCTCGGCCGCCGTGAGATCGCGGTTGAAGCCCTGGGCGCCGGTCGCGCAGAACGTGCAGTTCAGGCCGCAGCCGACCTGAGACGACACGCAGAGCGTGCCCCGGCCGGGCTCGGGAATGAAGACGGTCTCGATGCAGTTGCCGTCGGCGAGCTCGAGCAGCCACTTGCGCGTGCCGTCCGCCGCCACCCGATCCTCCCGTACCGCGGGCCCGGCGATCGTCGCCACTTCCGCCAGGCGTGCGCGCAGCGCCTTGCTCAGGTTCGTCATCGCGGCGAAGTCGTCCACGCCGTACTGGTGCATCCACTGCAGCACCTGCAGGCCGCGAAACGGCTTCTCGCCGAGTCCGACGAAAAACGCCTGCAGCTCCTCGCGCCCGAGGCCCAGCAGATTGATCGGCGTAGTGCCCGTCACGGCGCCTCGTCAGCTGCTGCGCGGGAAGATGTCGCCGCTGCGGAAGAAGTAGTTGATCTCGGTCTCGGCCGTGGCCGGGCTGTCCGAGCCGTGCACCGCGTTCTTCTCGACGTCGGTCGCGAAATCGGCGCGGATCGTGCCCGGCGCCGCCTTCTTCGGATCGGT
>DATCLR010000072.1:0-10600 GCA_036563785.1 Burkholderiales bacterium
GCGCAAACGGTCGCGCCCGCCCCGATCAGCTGCTGCAGCAGCGTGACCGATGGCGCTTCGCGCATGTCGTCCGTACCCGGCTTGAACGCGAGCCCCCAGACGGCGAACCGCAGTCCCCTCAGATCGCCGCCAAAGTGGCGCGTGATCTTCTCGAACAATACGCGTCGCTGCGCCTGGTTGCGACGCTCGACCGCCTGCAGCACCATCGGCTCGATGTCGACGGCGGCCGCCATGTGAATCAGCGCACGCATATCCTTCGGAAAGCACGAGCCGCCGTAGCCCACACCGGGATAGATGAAGGAGTAGCCTATGCGAGAGTCGGAACCGATGCCGACGCGCACGTTCTCGACGTCCACGCCCAGCCGGTCGCACAGGTTCGCGATCTCGTTCATGAACGAGATCTTGGTCGCGAGCATCGCGTTCGCCGCGTACTTCGTGAGCTCCGCGTCGCGCACGCCCATGAAGATGACGCGCTCGCGCGTGCGCATGAACGGCGCGTACAGCTCGCGCAGCATCTCGCGCGCGCGCTCGCTGTCGGTACCGATGATGATGCGGTCGGGCCGCATGAAGTCCTGGACCGCATCGCCTTCCTTGAGGAACTCCGGGTTGCTGACCACGTCGAACGGCACGTCCAGACGGCGCTTCCGGAGCTCTTCGCGGATGACGTCCCGGATCCGCTCCGCGGTCCCGACCGGCACCGTCGACTTCTCCACGACCACCGTGTAGTCGGTCATGACGCGCCCGATGTCGGCGGCGACTGCGAGGACATGACTCAAGTCGCAGGACCCGTCCTCCGCCGGCGGCGTGCCCACCGCGATCATGTACAGCCGCGACGCGGCCTCCGGCTCCTCCAGCGACGTCGCGAATCGCAGCCGGCCCTCGCGCATGTTGCCGACTACGATCGGCTCGAGCCCCGGCTCGTAGATCGGCAGCACGCCCCGCTGCAGCTGCTCGATTTTTTCGCCGTCGATGTCGACGCAGGTGACCTCGTTGCCCATTTCCGCCAGGCACGCCCCGGTCACCAGGCCGACGTACCCGGTCCCTATCACTGTGAGCTTCATGCGGTGTGCATTCCTTTCTTGTCGTTGCGGGCGCGCCGCTGCTCCCAGGCCCAGGCGTGGCGCAGTATCGTCTCGAGCTCCTGATACTCCGGCCGCCAGCCCAGCTCCGCGATGGCGCGCTTCGAATCGGCGACGAGCACCGCCGGATCGCCCGCGCGCCGCGGTCCGATCTCGACCGCGATCGGCCGCCCGGTGACGCGCTCGGCGGCATCGATTATCTGCCGCACCGAGAAGCCGAGACCGTTGCCGAGATTGTACGCGGCGCTGCGGTCGCCGCGCATCAGAAACTCCAGAGCTTTGAGATGCGCCTGGCACAGGTCGTTCACGTGAACGTAATCGCGGATACAAGTGCCGTCGGCGGTAGGGTAATCGGTCCCGTAGATGGTGACGGACGGGCGCCGCCCCGATGCCGCCTGCAGCACCAGGGGAATGAGGTGTGTTTCGGGCTCGTGGCATTCGCCGAGCTCGCCTTCCGGATCCGCGCCGGCGGCGTTGAAATAGCGCAGGCTCACCGAGCGGATCCCGTAGGCGCGGTCGTAGTCCGCGAGCGCCCGTTCCACCGCCAATTTCGAGAAGCCGTACGGGTTGATAGGCGCCGCCGGATGCACCTCGTCGATCGGCGTGTACTTCGGTTCTCCGAAGATCGCCGCCGAAGAGGAAAAAATGAAATGGCGCACTCCCGCCGCGCGCATGGCATCGAGCACGTTCAACGTGCCCACGAAGTTCGTGCGATAGTAGCTGGCCGGCTCCCGTACCGATTCCCCGACCTGGATCAGCGCCGCGAAATGCATGACCGCGTCGATGCGGAACCGCTCGAATAACGCGGCCACCGCCGCCCGATCGGTGACATCACCCGGCACGAACGTGCTGCCGGTCACCGCCGCCCGCGGGCCGCTCGACAGATTGTCGAAGACGACGACCTCCGCGCCTGCGCGACGGAGCATCTTGACCATGTGGGAGCCGACGTAGCCGGCTCCGCCGGTAACGAGAACTCTCATACTTCGGTTCGCCGCGGCGACGCCGGCAGCGGACGCGCCGCATCAGCGCTTTCCACGCAGTTCAAGATCGGGATTCCTCACGAGGCGGTGCGCGTCACCGCGCCGGGCGCGGCGCAGAACCGCTCGAGCAGCTGCCGCACCCGCTGCTCGTCGTTCCTGGCACATGCTTCCGCCATCATGTCGATATCGCGCTCGAGAAGTGCCAACGGCCGCAGCCGGCTGCGCGCGAGCAGCAGCTTCGGATGCGAGGTGCCGACCAGCTCCTCGTCCCCCTGAAACAGCTCCTCGTGCAGTTTTTCGCCCGGACGCAAGCCGGTGTACACGATCTCGATGTCCTCGCCGGGGCGCTTCCCGGACAGAATGATGAGCTGCTCGGCCAGATAGCGGATGTTGACCGGCTCTCCCATGCTCAGCACGAAGATCTCCCCGCCCTCCCCCACGCTGCTCGCCTGCAGAATGAGCTGGGTCGCCTCCGGAATGGTCATGAAGAACCGCGTCACTTCGGGGTGCGTGACCGTCACCGGGCCGCCTTCCGCGATCTGCTTCTGAAACAAGGGGACGACGCTCCCCGCCGAGCCCAGGACGTTGCCGAAGCGCACGGTGACGAAGCGCGTGCGCGCGTGCTGGTTCAAGGCCTGACAGTACAGCTCGGCCACGCGCTTCGTCGCCCCCATCACGTTGCCGGGCCTCACCGCCTTGTCGGTCGAGATGAAGACGAATGCGCGGCAGCCGGCGCGGACCGCCGCCTGCGCCAGCGTCCGGGTCGCGAGCACGTTGTTTCGCACCGCCGCCCGCGCCTGGCTCTCGAGCAGCCGCACGTGCTTGTACGCGGCCGCGTGGAAGATGACCTCCGGACGGTACTCCTGCAGCGTCTTTTCGACGAGCGTCCCGTCGCCCACGTCGCCGAGCACTATTCCCAGCGGCAGCGCCGGAAAGCGGTCGCGCAGCTCGCGCTCGATATTATAGAGGTTGAGCTCGCTTCGCTCGAAGATGACGAGCCGCGACGGCTCGAGCCGGGCGATCTGGCGGCACAGCTCCGATCCGATCGAGCCTCCGCCGCCCGTGACCAGGACAGATCGGCCGCGGTGCCGCGCGGTGATGGTCGTCCAGTCGAGCTCGACGGGCTCGCGTCCCAGCAGGTCGTCGATTTCCACGTTGCGCAGATGGCGCACGCTGACGCGCCCGCTCACGAGATCCTGCAGCGGCGGCAGCGTGCGGAACGGCAGTCCGGTCCGCTCGCAGGCCTCGATGACACGGCGCCGATCACCCGGCGCCGCTCCGGGCATCGCCACGACGATCACGTCCGCGCGGTACTCGCGCGCGAGGCGACCCAGCTCCCGGGTTCGGCCCGCGACGACGACGCCGTGAATCTCCTTGCCGATCTTCGCAGGATCGTCGTCGACAAACGCCACGGGATAGAACGCCGAGGCGCGGTCGCGCAGCAGCTCCCGCACGAGCTGCTCGCCGGCGCGCCCGGCGCCGACGACGAGCGCCCGCTGCCCGGCGTCCCGGAGCCGGTTCCGGTCCTTGAGCGACCTGTACAGGAATCGCGAGCCGCCCAGAAGCAGCACGAGCAGGCACGCATAGATAACGAACACCGAGCGCGGCACGCCTTCCAGCCGCGTGAGCGCGAAGCTCACCACGGCCCCCGCAGCGACGCCGGTGGCAACGGCTTTCAGTATCCGGGCAAGATCCTGCAGCGACGCGAAGCGCCAGATGCCGCGATACAGCCCGAACCGCCAGAAAGCGACCACTTGCGCGACCCATACGACCGGCAGCAGCCGCCAGGCCTCGTCGAGATACGGTTCCGGGATCGACTCGAGATTGAAGCGCAGCCAGTAAGCACCGAGCCACGCGAACGGCACCATCAAGAGGTCGTGCGCGAACGCCGACCAGCTCGATCGCAAACGGCCGAGTATGGTCTCGAGATCGATCCGAGTTCGCATGCTCGCGCTTCAGGACCCTCTGCGCGCCGCGCCGTGACGCTTCTCGAGCAGCGCAACCGCAACAAAGTACACGCTGTACAAGAGCCCCCAGGCGGCGAGCAGCAACCATTGACTGCGAGCCGGCGCGCGCAAACTCGCGAGCGCCGTCAACGAGCAGCCTAGCATGAGCACGTACTGCAACAGAACCGTTTTCCGGTGACCGAGGCCGAGCCGAACGAGCCGCTGGTAATAGTGGGATTGATGCGCTTCCCATACCCGCTCGCCCCGCAGCAGCCGTTGCAGCAACGTGACCGTCGCATCCGCTATGAAAGGCGAGAACACGAGCACCGCGAACCACAGCGGAAACACTCCGCTCGCCGCGCCCCACAGGCTCGCCACCGCCGCGAAGAGCCCGAGCGTGGAGGAACCCGCGTCTCCCATGAAGATTCTCGCCGGAGGAAAGTTGTGGCGCAGAAAACCCGCACCGGCGGCAGCGACTACCGCGTTCGCGGCCGCGAACTCCGCGCTTCCCGCCAGAACCCCGGCGAGCGCGAGCGTGCCGAAACCGCATACGGTCATACCTCCGGCGAAACCGTCCATGCCGTCCATGAAGTTGTAGAGATTGATCATCCATACGACGAACAGCACGGCGATCAGCGCGCTGCTGACGTGGTCGAGCAGCAACCGCGCCCCGGGCAGCTCGATGGCATCCGGATACCAGCCGGCGGCGACGACGCCGAGCGCGACCAGCACGTGCGTCGCCATGCGCCACCCGGGCGAAACGCCGCGCCGATCGTCGACGAACGACACGACCGCAAGCACCAGCGCGAGAGTTGCGACCCATCCGAGCCTGTCGGCGCCGTGCGCCACGACGATCACGCCGCCGCCCGCGAGCACGGCGGCCAGGATCGCGACGCCGCCTCCTCTCGGAATCGGCCGCTCGTGGAGCGACCGCGCGTTGGGGTGGTCCAGCACGTAGAGCCTCGAACCGGGCTGCGAGAACCGCTGCGTCAGTGCGTAGGACACCGCGAACGCGGCAACGATGCCGACCAGTGCGTTCAAGAGCATCGAAGTCGACCGATTCGTCGTCGCGCTCCCGGGACACTCGGTTCGGCCGTCTCGGCGTCGCGAACGTGGCCGACGGTGCGGCGGAACCCGTTGTCGCTTCCTGCGTTCAAGCGCCCCCCGCGAGTGCGGCACGCCTGTGCGCCCTGCCGCACGCCCGCGCCTGCTCGATTGCGGCGCGCATTCCCGCGACGAACCGCGGCGTGTCGAACGCCCGGGCGCGCTCCTCGCACGCGGCCCGCATCGCCGCCGCGGCCTCGGGGGACATCGCGCGCACGGCGCTCACGACGTCGTCGACTTCCGGCTCCGGGGGGAGCAGGATCCCCGTCGATCCCGGCAGCACCGTTTCCAGCAAGCCGCCCTCGGCCACGCCGATCACCGGCTTGCCCGCCGCCATCGACTCGACCGGCGCGATGCCGAAATCCTCGTCGCGCGCGAGATAGAGCGTCGCGATCGCGCGCCCCACGAGCTCTCGCAGACGGACCCCGTCCAGCCAGCCCACGAAGACGATATTGGAAGCGCCGTTCGCCAGCCGTTGCAGGCGCGCGAGCTGGCTCCCGCCGGAGGCGACGACCAGGCGCTTATCGGGCATGCGCAGGAACGCCCGTACCGCGAGGTCGACGCGCTTGTAGCTCTCGAGACGCGCCGCCGACAGGTAGTAGTCGTCCTGACCCAGCCAGCGGTAGCCGCTCACGTCGCACGGCGGGTAAACGACGCGCGCGTCCAGCCCGAGATACCGCTGGATCCGGCGGCGGACGTTCTCCGAGTTGGCGACGATCACGTCCATACGGCGAACGGCCGCTTCGAAGAGCGCGCGTACCGCCGCGCTCATCGCCTCGAAGGCCGGACGGCGCCATAGCGGCAGCGTGGCGAGATAGTAGTCCCTCAGGTCGTAGGCGAAGCGCGGCAGCGTGTGACAGTAGTAGACGTTGCCGCCCGCGGAGCGATGCCGCACGGCGACGGGCGCATTGGAGCCGCTGAATACCGCCCAATCGTACCCGGCCAGACACCGCGCGCGCCGTGCGAACAGACCGAGGCCGCTTGCCGTACGCCATGCGCCGAAGCGGATCCGAGGCATGCGACCGAGCTCGATGCAGCGAAGGTCCTGCAAGTCCTGTTCCGTGAATGCCTCGGGATTGCGGAATCCGACGCAGACATCGGTGCCGGGAATTGCGGCCGCGAGCGTGAGCGTCACGTGCTCGGCGCCGCCCCGGCAGTAGAGAAAGTCGTAGCAGACGACCCCTCGCCCGTGTGCTGCACGCTCTTCGTCAACGGCTTCCATGGCGGTCATCGGACGGTCAGCGCACGCAGCCCCAGGGCGAGCACGCGCACGTCCTGATTGATACCGAGATCCTTCGGCCGCGCGGCATCCGGTAAGCGAAACCGCAGTCGCAGCAATCCGTCGCGTTCCGCTGCCGCGCGTGCCGTCTCGTCGATCGGCACATCGATCGCTCCGGAGTCCGCCCTCACGTCGCCCTCCCATGCCGGCACACCGTTGACCTCGATGACGATGCGCTGCTTCGGATGCGAGGCGGAGACGAGCGGATGGGCCTCGATAGTGACGTTGCGCGCCTCGCCGGAAACCGGCAACAGCAGCTCCGCCTCCGGCCCCTCCGACCAGGTACCCCACGGCTCGGGATGGGACCACCCGCGGACGAGATACGCGCTCGTGCGCGCCGATTCGTTGAACTCCACCCGTTCTCCCGGCGCGACCGGCTTCAGCACGTCGTGGAGCGTGAGCGGCGTCGGTGCGCTGCGGCAGGTACCGCACGCCTTCCAGCCGGGTGCGAGGACGACGAAACCGTCGATGCGGGCGAGCACGTCCCTCGATGCATCGACCTGCGGGAGCGCTAGCACCGCCGCGCTGTCGCTGAAGACATAGAGCGTGTCGGGATCGTAAGTCCCCGAAGCCATCGTGCGCTCGGCGCGCCGCGTGATCGCCGCGAGGCCTGCGGCGTCGAGTCGCGCGAGATACACGGCGTCGGTCGCGAGTCCGTGCGTTCTCGCGTAGGCCGCGAAGATCTGCCAGCCTGGCGCCTCGTTGCGCGGCGGTATCATGCGCACCTTGGTGTATCTATTCGCCGCCTCGCGCCAGAACGAACTCTGGAGCGGCGTCTGCCACTGTGCCCGGGCATCCGCCATCAGACTCTTACGGATCGGATGCCAGCCGGCGCTCGTATCGACCACCTGCAGCGACAACGCGAAAGCGAGCAGCGGCACCGACACCCGGCGCGGGTGCGCGTGGGCGACGGCGGCAATCACGGCGAGGAGGATAGTGTAGTAAACGGGCCAGAACATGCGGCCGGAAGATCGAAAAACGTTCGCCCACTGCTCGACTTCCGCCCATAAGGGAAGCTCGACCGTTCGCTGGCCCAACCCGATTCTGTGCGTCACTGCGAACAGGGCCAGCCCCGCGAGAACCGCCAGCAGAAACGGGCGGGCGAATAGCCGGGGCAGCAGGCGGCCGCGGGAGCCGATCCATGCCGGAAGGCACGCAAGAATGAGGACGATGACGCCGAGACCCAGGTAATTGAAACCCTCGTAATCCCCCGGCCCCTGCAGGATGCCCTCGAGCACGAACGACCATGTCAGCGGATTGACCAGCGAGACGAGGTTGAATCGGTACATTCCGTACCCGCCGGACACGGCGCTTCCGCCGACGCTGAAGTACCCCGCCTGCCAGCAGACGATCGCCGTAAGCAGCACGAGCACTGCGAGCTCGCCCGCCCGCGTCGCGGCGCGAGCGGGCGCAGCGAAAGTCCGGGCGGCGAGATCCGCGATCCACAACGCCCCGGTCATAGCGAGGAAGTACGGGTGCACGAGCGCGGCCGTCGCCAGCAGGCACGCCCAGCGCCAGGGCTGCCCGTGTGCCGGCGGTCGCACTGCCAGGTAGAGCGCCGCCAGCACGAGAAAGTGCCCGACGAGACTGAAGTGGCCCTGCAGGCGCCACAGCATCGGCGGAGCCAGCACGAAAAAGGCGCTGCCCAGCACCCGCACCGTCCTATCGGCCGAAACGAGACCGACGAGCCTCCATGCGAAGCACGCCTGCAGAACGAAGCAAAGGAGCAGCCACAGGCCGAAGTACTGGAACGTGCCGGGAAGCAGCGCCGAGAACGGCTTGAAAACGAACGCGAGGAGCGGAATGCTGTCCGAGAAGACGATGGCGCTCGCGATCTCAAGCCCGTAGCGCGGATTGAGCCCGATCGGAAACGACCACGGCGAGTCCCGGAAGAACGCCCACCCGAGATAGTGCGTCGCCGGATCTCCCTGTCCCAGCCAGGCGATGTTCGTCGGATACAGGGCGCGCGGGCCGACGACGAGCAGGAACGCCACGACGCCCAGACCGACGGGAGCGATACCGGCGGCGATCGCAAGGGCGTGCGGCGACGCCCCCGCCGCGCGGCCGGCTTCCTCCCCTCGACCGGGTTCCGTTGCCGCCGTGTTCTTCATCCGCAGATCCACCTCCATGTGAGGGAAGCAAGCACGTTCTCCGCGCCCCGTCCCTACTTGCCCGGTCTGAACGACCAGATTCGATTCAACGTATAGTTGTTCACGGTCACGGCCAGCAGCGCCAGGATCGCTACGTACCGCGGTTCGATGCCGGCCATATTCACGCCGGCATGCATCACGAGCACATTGAGCCCGAGGCCCGTCGCCGACACGCCGGCGAACCTCCGGAATGCCGACAGCTTTTCGCTGCGACTGCGAAAGGTCCAGTGGTAGTTGAGCAGAAACTGGACCACCAGCGCCGGAACGAACGCGAGCACCGAGGCGCCAACGGCATCCATCGGAAGCGACACGAGCGCGAAGAAGAGCATCAAGTATACCGCCGTGCCGATCGCGCCGACCGCGGCGT
Organism: Burkholderiales bacterium; assembly: GCA_036563785.1. Taxonomy (GTDB): domain Bacteria; phylum Pseudomonadota; class Gammaproteobacteria; order Acidiferrobacterales; family Sulfurifustaceae; genus JACQFZ01. Next base: position 8,906 of record DATCLR010000072.1, read on the forward strand.
ACCGCGCGAATTCGCCCGTCATAGCGGCGATCCGAGCCCGTCCGCGTTCTGCAGATACCGTGCGCTCCGGTCGATGCGAGGCCGCCGCGCTTCGAGATACGTGTACAGGCTCAAATGTCGCGCCGGCAGCGGAAACCGCTCCACGCGCACGTCGTCGAAGAAATGCGCCGCGACCGCCACAATCTCCTTCTCGCGGTTCACGTGCTCGTGCCGCATGAGCTCCGCGTAATCGAGCCCGGTGCGCAGCCGGTACGCGATGCCGGTCCCGAAGCGCCAGGCGCAGCCCCACAGCGCTCCACCCTCGGTGGGAAAACCGGCCTGGAAAACACCCTCCTGCCTGAGCAGACGGCACGCGTGCGCGAGCTCGCGCGGCAGGTCCGTCATGTGCTCGAGCACCGCGATCGAGAGAATGCGATCGTAGACGGCCGCGCCCTCGATCTCCCCGGTGGACGCGTAGAAGCGCCGTACCCGCCCCCGATGCTCGCTCGCCGCGTAGAGCTCGACGAAAGGCTCGACCACGTCGTAGGCCGCGTGCGCGCGCTCGTAGGGCAGATGATTGAGCGTCCCGGCCCCGATTTCGAGCACGGATCGCGGCCCCTGCAACGCGGCGACGCGCCGGTGCATCCATTGCTCGAGTTTCGTCGCAATCGCGCTCGCGAGGTTCGCCCCTTCGCGGTTCGCGCGATACTCCTCGACGTACACTTTCCGATGCGCCTCCGGGAGCGGTGGACGCGTCTTCGGAAACCGTCGCAGCAGCTCCTCGACGTCAGTGAAACGGGCACCCATGGGTCACCGCTCCGGCTCTATCCTTTCCGCCACCACGTAGCGCGGTCGCGCCTTGACTTCCTCATAGATGCGCGCCAGGTATTCGCCGATGATTCCCAGCGCGAACATCAGCACGCAGCCGATGATGAGCAGCAGCAGGATCACGGTGGTGAAGCCGGTCACGGCCGAGCCGGTGAGCTTCAAGTACAGCGCCTGCGTCCCGAGGATGAGGGCGAAGACCGCGAATACCGCGCCGGCAGCGCTGACGAGATGCAGCGGCGCCGTGGAGAACGCGGTAACGGCAGTCAGCGCGAGCCGAACGAGCTTGAGCGTCGACCAGCTGGACGCGCCGTTCTGCCGCTCGGGCACCGCGAAGTACACCTGCTTGTGCCGGAATCCGAGCCACGCGCTCATGCCGCGGAAGAAGACGCTGCGCTCCCTCATCTGCAGCCAGGCATCGACCACCCGACGATCGAGGAGCTTGTAATCCGATGCGTTCTTGAGATCCTGTCCGGCGAGCGCATTGAAGCTCCGGTAGAACAGATTCGCGCCGATCCGGCTGAGCGCGCTTTCCTTTCCGCGGTCCTGCTTCACGGCGTCGATGACGTCGGCATCCCCTTGCCGCCAGAGGCGCAGCATTTCCGGGATGAGCGCCGGCGGATGCTGCAAGTCCCCGTCCATCACCACCACTGCGTCGCCGCGCGCCATCTCGAGACCAGCGCACACGCTCGCCTCCTTGCCGAAGTTGCGGCTGAGACGCACGGCGCGTATGAAGCCGTAACGACTCGCCGCTTCCGTAATCGCCTGCCACGTGTCGTCGGGGCTGCCGTCGTCGATGAGGATCAGCTCATAGGTCGCGTCCAGACTGCGAAACACCTCCGCCAGCGCGGCGACGGTCTGCCGTACTTGCCGGCCCTCGCGGTACAGGGG
>DATCLR010000073.1:0-8460 GCA_036563785.1 Burkholderiales bacterium
TGCTGCTCGACTGGATGAAACGGCTGGTGGCGGCGTGACGACCGCTCGGCGCCGTCGGCGGTCCTTATCGACTGGATAAGACCATACTTCTGCTGTAGCGTACGCGAGAAGGTGATTCTGGCGCCGGTGCGCGCGATGAGCGCGGCGACGCCCGCCAGGCGAGGGGGGTTCGATGAACAATCTGGGAACGTTCGACTACGTGATCGTCGGCGGCGGCACCGCGGGGTGCGTGCTGGCGAACCGGCTGTCGCAGGATCCGGACGTCTCGGTGCTGCTGCTCGAGGCGGGCGGCCGGGACAACTGGATCTGGATCCACATCCCGGTCGGCTATCTCTACTGCATCGGCAATCCGCGCACGGACTGGTGCTTCCGCACCGAGGCCGAGCCGGGTCTCAACGGCCGCTCGATCCTGTACGCCCGCGGACGGGTGCTCGGCGGGTGCTCGTCCATCAACGCCATGATCTACATGCGCGGTCAGGCGCGCGACTACGACCGCTGGGCGGAAGCGACGGGAGATCCGAGCTGGCGCTGGGAGCACGTGCTTTCCGTCTACAAGCGCAGCGAGGACTACTGGCGCGGAGCGGACGAGTTCCACGGGGTGGGCGGGGAGCTGCGCGTCGAGCCGCAGCGGCTGCGCTGGGACATCCTCGACCGCTTCGCCGACGCGGCCGTGCAGGCCGGCATTCCGCGCACCGACGATTTCAACCGCGGCAACAACTTCGGCGTCGGGCGCTTCGAGGTCACGCAGCGCCGCGGCATCCGGTGGAATGCGCGCAAGGCGTTCCTGCAGCCGGCCATGAAGCGGCCGAACCTAAGAGTCGTGACCGGCGCGCTGATCGACCGCGTCACGTTCGACGGCAAGCGCGCGACCGGGGTGGAGCTGCTGCTCGACGGGCAGCGCACGCACGCGACCGCGCGGATCGAAACGGTGCTTGCGGCGGGCTCGATCGGCTCGCCCGCCATTCTCGAGCGCTCCGGCGTCGGGGACGGCGCAAGGCTGCAGGCGCTCGGCATCCGCACCGTCGCGCACCTGCCGGGCGTCGGCGGGAACCTCCAGGATCATCTGCAGCTTCGGATGATCTTCAAGATCCAGGGCATCAAGTGTCTCAACACGATGATGAATCCCTGGGGCAAGCTCCGGATGGCTCTGGAGTACGCGCTGTTCCAGCGCGGGCCGCTCGCGATGGCGCCGAGCCAGCTCGGCGCGTTCGCGAAGTCCGACGAAAGCCAGGAGACGCCGAACCTCGAATACCACATACAGCCGCTCTCGCTCGACAAGTTCGGCGATCCGCTGCATACCTTCCCGGCGTTCACCGCGAGCGTCTGCGACTTGAGGCCGACCTCGCGCGGATACGTTCACATCGCTTCGACCGATCCGGCCGCCGCGCCGAAGATCGCGCCGTGCTATCTCTCGACCGACACCGACCGCCGCACCGCCGCAAAGGCGCTGCGGCTCACCCGCCACATCGTTTCGATGCCCGCGCTCGCGCCGTACAGGCCCGAAGAGTATCTGCCCGGGCTCGCTTATCAAACGGACGAGGAGCTGGCGAAAGCGGCGGGCGACATCGGCACGACCATATTCCATCCGGTCGGCACGTGCCGCATGGGCCGCGCGGACGATCCGGCGGCGGTCGTCGATCCGCGCTTGCGGGTGCGGGGCGTCGAAGGGCTGCGCGTCGTGGATGCCTCGATCATGCCGACGATCACTTCCGGCAACACGAACGCGCCGACGGTCATGATCGCCGAGCGCGGGAGCGACTTCATCCGCGAGGATCGAAAGAGAGGTTCGGTCGCGGCGCGCGTCGAGCCGGCGGCCGTGCATGCCTGAAGTGCATCCAGCGCCTTGCCCGATGGCGGGTCGGGAGCCGGGACGGCAAGACTCATATCGGCGGCTCTCCAGACCAGTCCGGCGGGGCGGAGAGCAACGGCTGTCATCGCGAGCGTAGCGAAGCGATCTCGTGACGGCTTCCGAGCGCTTCCGCAAGCCGCTGTCTCAGGACTGCGGTCTGGAAGACGGCGGCTGTTGGGGTCCGGCGGTTCGGCGACCACCGCATGCCGCAGCTGTTCGTCGAAGCTACGGCCAGGTACTCAACGGGAGAAGAGGTATGCTGGCGAGATGTCGACGCCGAGCTCAACGCGGTAGCGGCGAAGCGCCTCGTAATGCTTCGGACTTCTGGTGCCGGGGACGAGAATCGAACTCGTACTTCCTCACGGAAACCAGATTTTGAGTCTGGCGCGTCTACCAGTTCCGCCACCCCGGCCGGGGTTGCAAGTATAACAACGCGCTCGGCATGATACCAAAGCGGCGCGTCGTCACGCGCGCAGCAAGCGACCATGCGCATACTGGCCGGCGACATCGGCGGCACCAAGGTACTGCTTCAGCTCGCGGAAGCGGCGGACGGCCGCATCGAGCCGATCGCCGAGCAGCGTTTCGAAAGCGCCGCGTACGACGGCTTGCTGCCGATCGCCGAGGCGTTCCTGCGCTCCGTCGGCGGGCCGCCGCCGGCCGCCGCGTGCTTCGGTATCGCCGGACCGATCAACACCTCGACCGACGGGCAGACGGCGCGCGTGACCAATCTTCCATGGGAGATCGAAAGCCGCGGGCTCGCACAGGCGCTCGAGATACCGCGCGTGCGCCTGATCAACGACTTCCAGGCCGTGGCCTATGCGATCGAGATCCTACCGCCCGATGCGCTCGTGACATTGCAAGCCGGCGATCCGGAGCCGGCCGGGACGCGCGCCGCGCTCGGCGCGGGCACCGGACTCGGGCAGGCGCTGCTCGTGCCGATAGGCGAGCGCTACGAAGCCATCGCCACCGAGGGTGGGCACGTCGATTTCGCCCCGGCCGACGATCTTCAGATCGAGCTGCTGCAGTACCTGCGGCGGCGCTATCCGCGGGTGTCGTACGAGCGCGTGCTTTCCGGACCCGGGCTCGTGAACATTTACGGCTTCATAACGGGGCGCCGCGGCGTTCCCGGCGAGCTGCTCACCGCGGAGGATCCGGCGGCCGCGATCTCCGCCGCGGCGCTCGATCGGCGCGACCCGGACGCGGTCGCCGCTCTCGATCTCTTTCTTTCCATCTACGGCGCACAGGCCGGCAACGTCGCGCTCAGTTATTTCGCGCTCGGCGGGGTCTATGTCGCCGGCGGCATAGCGCCGAAGATCCTCCCGGCGTTCGGTGACAGCGCTTTCATGCGCGCGTTCCTCGATAAAGGACGGATGCGCGCGCTCCTCGAGCGTATTCCGGTTCACGTCATCACGGATGCCAGGGCGGGGCTCAAGGGGGCGGCGCTCGCCGCCTCCCGTCTGCTTTCCTGAGCCCCGCGAACCGCAGAACTCCGCATTGCTGCGAGCGCGGGCGCCGCGGAGAATCTTCCGGAGCGCGCCGCTGCGGAGCCGCCATGTCCCTGCGCCGGGACCTCTATGAGGTGTGGACACTCGGCGGGCTGAGCCGGGGCCGGCTCGTCCGCCGCGTCTGGCATGCGCTGACGGCGGGAGACCTCCTCGGCTATGCGGCGCAGCTCGCCTACTATTTCCTGTTCGCGCTCTTTCCCTTCTTCATATTCCTGGCGGCGCTGCTCGCGTACGTGCCCGTCCCGTACCTCATGGACGAGATCATGGCGGTGGTGGAAGGCTTTCTGGCGCAAGAGGCGGCGGCGATGATCCGCGACAACGTCGCCGACCTGATCACGAAGCCGCGCGGCGGGTTGCTGTCGTTCAGCATCCTGTTCGCACTGTTCCTCGCCTCGAGCGCGGTTGCCGCGATCGGCGAGGCGCTCAATCGCGCCTACGGCGTGCGCGAGAGTCGTCCGCTCTGGCGCGTGCGCGGTACGGCGATGGTGCTGACCGTGGTGCTCGCCGGACTCGCGATCGGTTCGAACGCGCTGCTCATCTTTGGTCCGGAGGTCGGGGGCTGGCTCGCCGGGCGCCTCGGGGTCGGCGAAGCGTTCCATGCGGTATGGCCGTTCATCCGCTGGCCGATCGTGGTGTACCTGCTCATGCTGAGCGCCGCGCTCGTCTACTACTACACGCCCGACGTCGAGCAGCAGTGGCGCTGGATCACGCCGGGATCGGTGCTCGCGGTCCTCGCGTGGATCGCGGTCTCGCTCGGCTTTCGCTACTACGTCGACAACTTCGGCAGGTACAACGCCACCTACGGCTCGATCGGTGCCATCATCGTGCTGCTGACGTGGCTCTATATGAGCGGCCTCATGCTGCTCATCGGCGGCGAGATCAACGCCGAGATCGAGCACGCCGCGAAGGGCGGCAAGGGGCCGGGCGAAAAGCGGCTGCCTCGCGCATCGCAGGGCCCTGAGATGAAATCCCGCTGGCAGCTCGGTCTGCGCCGCAGGTAGGAATCAGCGCCGCGCGGCGCGACTCTTCCCCCGCGACGGTCGCGCACGCACAGGCCGGAGCGCGGCGGCGAGCGCGCGCAGGACCGGTGCTTCGGTGCGCACGGTGCGCCTCTCGATCGCACGATAAGCGGCAACGAGCTTCTCGCCGAAGGGGGTGACCCGCGCGCCGGCGCGCGCCCGGCCGGGACGGGTCTCGACGGCCGGCTCACGAAAGGTCCGGTTGAGGCTGTCGACGAGGAGCCACGCCCGCCGGTACGACATGCCGAGCGCGCGGGCCGCCGCGGAGATGGAGCCTTCGCGGACGATGGCCTCGAGGAGCGCGATCTTGCCGCGACCGAGCCGCGCACGCTCGCTCAAGTCCAGACGGAGCGTGATGTGGGGCCGTTCGTCGCGCGCGGCGGCGCGGCGGGTGGGATGCGTCCTGGCCCGTGGCATGGTGAGTTCGCCTGCGGCCCGATGCTACGATATACGGCCGTATATAGCCAACCGTCCGCGGAGAGGAGCACCGCATGCCCGCCGGCCGTCTCGCGCTGCTCGCGGTACTGTGGTTCGCCGCGCCGTCGTTTCAGGTGCAAGCAAGCGATGCGCCGATCGTCGCGGCGGCAGCCAATATGAAAGCACCGCTCGAGGAGATCGCGCAGCGCTTTCGCGCGGACACCGGGTGCGCCGTGAGGCTCGTATTCGGCTCGTCCGGCAATCTGTATCGGCAGATCGAGCAGGGCGCGCCGTTCCAGGTGTTCCTCTCGGCGGACGAGGAGTCGGTCTTCCGTCTGGCGGCGTCCGGACGCACCGAGGATCGCGGGGTGCCGTATGCGATGGGCAGGATCGTGCTGTATGCACCGCACGGCTCGCCGCTCGAGCCCGACGAAGCGATGGACGGCCTGCGCAGGGCGCTCGAAGACGGGCGCATCCGGCGATTCGCGATCGCGAATCCCGAGATCGCACCCTACGGGCGGGCCGCCGAGGAGGCGTTGCGGCGCCGGGAACTCTGGGAGCACATCCGGCCGACGCTCGTGTTCGGCGAGAACGTTTCGCAGGCGGCGCAGTTCGCGAGCGGCGGCTCGGCCGAGGGCGGCATCTTCGCCTATTCGCAGGCGCTGGCGCCGCAAGTCTCCGCGCGCGGGCGCTACGTGGTGCTGCCGCGGGCGCTGCACGAGCCGATCCGGCAGCGCATGGTACTCGTGAAGGGCGCGGGCGAGACGGCCCGCAGATTCTATCGCTACGTGCAGGAGCCGACGGCGCGCGACGTGCTTCAGCGCTACGGCTACGACCTTCCCGAGCAGTAGCGGCATCGAAGTGGACTGGACGGCGCTTCGACTCTCGCTCGAGCTCGCGGCGTGGACGATCGCGGTGCTGCTGCCGCTCGCGATCTGGTTCGGGCGCGTGCTCGCATGGCGGCAATTTCGGGGCAAGGCGCTGACCGAAGCGCTGCTCGCCCTGCCGCTTGTGCTTCCGCCAACCGTGCTCGGCTACTATCTGCTCGTGGCGCTCGGCGGCGCTTCGCCGCTCGGCGCGCTCTACCAGTCGATCACCGGGCGCCCGCTCGTGTTCAGCTTCGAGGGGCTCCTGATCGCTTCCGTCATCTTCAATATCCCGTTCGCCGTGCAGCCGATCCAGCGCGGCTTCGAAGCCATTCCCGGGGAGGTGCGGGACGCGGCCGCCTGCTGCGGGCTGTCGCGCTGGCGGCGGTTCTGGCGCATCGAGCTGCCGCTCGCCTGGCCGGGGATCCTGTCGGCGCTGGTGCTCACGTTCGCGCACACGCTCGGCGAATTCGGCGTGGTGCTCATGGTCGGCGGAAGCATTCCCGGCGAGACGAAGACGATCGCGATCGCGATCTACGAGCAGGTACAGGCGTTCGACACCGTCGCCGCGGGATTCATGTCCGCCGTGCTGCTCCTGATCTCGCTGTTCGCGATCGGCGCGACGTACTTCAGCAGCGCGCGGCTGCGGCGCCCGCATGTCTGACGCCGGCCTGTACGTCCGCCTGCGGCAGGCGGCGCCGATCCCCCTCGACGCCGAGCTCGCCTGCGCGCCGGGAGAGATGCTCGCGCTGGTCGGCCCGTCCGGCAGCGGCAAGTCGACGATCCTGCGCGCGATCGCGGGGCTCTTACGCGTGCGCGAGGGCCGCATCGCGTGCAACGGCACCGTCTGGTTCGACGCCAGCGCCGGCATCGACTGGAGTCCGCAGCGACGCCGCGTCGGCTTCGTGTTCCAGCACTACGCGCTGTTTCCGCACCTCACCGCGCTCGCGAACGTCATGGAAGCGCTGCTCGATCTGCCGGCGGAGGCGCGCGCGCGGCGCGCGCGCGATCTGCTCGCGCGCGTGCACCTGGCCGGCCTCGAGGGGCGGCTGCCGCGGGAACTGTCGGGCGGCCAGCAGCAGCGGGTCGCGGTGGCCCGAGCGCTGGCGCGCCGTCCGAACGTGCTGCTGCTCGACGAGCCCTTTTCGGCGGTCGATCGCGCCACGCGCGAGCGGCTCTACAAGGAGCTCGCCGAGCTGCGCACGGAGCTCTCCATGCCGGTCGTCCTCGTGACGCACGATCTCGACGAGGCGCTGATGCTGGCGGACCGGATGTGCGTGCTCGCGCAGGGCCGCACGCTTCAGGTCGGCCCGCCGTTCGACGTCCTGAGCCGTCCGGCGTCGGTGCAGGTGGCGCGGCTTCTCGGCGTGAAGAACGTGTTCCGGGCGGGCATCCTCGGACACGAGCCCGAGCGCGAGATCACGTGGATCGAATGGCGCGGGCATCGGCTCGAGGCGCGGCTGCAGTCCGCGTTCCCGGCCGGGAGCCAGGTAACCTGGGCGATTCCGCAGGGACAGATCGTGCTCCACCGGCGCGACCGGCCGTCGCGCGGCGAGCGCGAGAACCCGATATCGGGCGTCGTCGCGCAGTTCGTGCGTCTGGGCGAGAACGCCGCGGTGACCGTCCAGGTCGGCGAGGCGACGCGGCCGCCCTTGTTCCTCACCATTCCGCTGCACGTGGCGCGCCGCAACAACATCGACGTCGGGGCGCGCGTGACCGTGTCGCTCCTGCGCGAAGGCATTCATCTGATGCCGCCCGACGACGGTTACATGCCCGCGCGCGAGGCGGCCGCGCGGGACGCGGTCGCGGGCGGGGTGCGCTGACTACAGGCGCACCCAGCCGCGCCGCAGCGCGAGATCGAGCAACAGTCCGAACACGAACGCGGCGCCGACGTGCCAGATCGCGACCGCCGCGGTCGTCAGCACCACGAAGCGCTCGTCCTTGGCGCCGCCGAGCCGGCACGTGCCGAGCGCGAGCTGCGCGCCGGCGAGGAACAGGATCACGCCGAGCACGGGAGCGGGGAAGGACCGGAAGAACAGGGCGACGGCATCCGCGAAGAAGATTCCGCCGAGAAGCAACAGCAGCCCGAACGCTATGGGCGCGGTGCCGCTGCGCGCTCCGAACTGCACGTGCCCGGCCATGCCGCCTGCGCCGTGGCAAAGCGGCACGCCGCCGACCGCGGCCGACCAGAAGTTCATGAGCCCGGTGGAAAGCGCGACCCGGCGCACCGTCACGGGACGATCGGGGAACAGGCGGTTCGACTGCTCGACGGTCGCGAGGAGCGCGTTCCCCAGTGTGAGCGGCATTTGCGGCAGCGCGAGGAGGGTGGCGCCGAGCCAGAGCTCCTCCCACCCGATCGACGCGAACGAGAGCACGGGCAGGCGCGGCGCGATCTCAAGCGCGGCAAAGCGAGCGGCGAGCGTCGGATCGCGCCACAGGGCGACGGCCGCCCCGACCGCGAGCAGCATGAGCATCGCGAGGAAGCTGCGGCGTTCGAGCAGCACGAGTGCGACGGCGAGCAGGGCGGCGCCGATGATCCAGTCATCGGCCATGAGCCGCAGCGCTTCGAGCATGAGGCTCATGCCGAGGCCGAGCACGATGCCGAACACGACCCGGGAAGACGTCCACTGGGCGATCCGGCCGGCGAGGCCGGTGACGGCAAGAAGGGTCCAGGCGACGGCGGTCACGAGCCCCGCGGCCTGCAGAGTCGCCGCGCCGATTGCGCCAGCGCCCAGGGGCTGAGTTGCGGCGACCGCGCCGATCGCTTTCATCGGCTGGACGGGAAAGGGCGTGCGGTACAGGGC
>DATCLR010000067.1:0-2844 GCA_036563785.1 Burkholderiales bacterium
CTCACGGATGCGATCAAGCGGACGCCGAAGATCAAGAAGGTGTACCTGATCAACCAGGACTACTCGTTCGGCCACGCGGTGTCGGCGGCGGCGAAGAAGATGCTCAAGGAGAAGCGTCCGGACATCGAGATCGTGGGCGACGAGTTCCATCCGCTCATGAAGGTGCAGGACTTCTCGCCCTACGTCGCCAAGATCAAGGCGTCGGGCGCCCAGGCGGTCATCACCGGCAACTGGAGCAACGACATGCTCCTGCTCATCAAGGCGGGCAAGGACGCGGGCCTCGACGTCAGCTGGTACACGTTCTACGCGGGCGCTCTCGGCGCGCCGAGCGCGATCGGCAAGGACGGCGTCGGCGTCGTGAAGCAGGTGAGCGAATGGCACAAGAACGTCACGCCGACGCTCGACCCGGATGCCGCGGCGTACGAGAAGCGCTTCACGCAGAAGGAGGACGACTTCGCGTTCTGGCGCATCAAGACCATGTGGGAGATGTTCGTCGCCGCGGCGACCAAGGCGAAGTCGAACGACCCGGTGAAGGTCGCGTTCGCGCTCGAGGGCATGAAGATGAACACGGCGCTCGGGCCGGTCGAGATGCGGGCCGACAACCACCAGCTGCTCCAGCCGCTCTTCGTCTCCACCATGTCGGACAAGGCGAAGTACGACGTCGAGGACACGGGCGTCGGCTTCGTGACCGACGTGAAGATCGACGCCGAGGCCACCCGGCTGCCGACCGTCTGCAAGATGGACCGGCCGAGCTGACCGACGCTCGCGGCCGCCCGCGCGCCCCCTTGCCGGCGACGGCAAGGGGCGTCGTCGGGTGCACGGCGACCGGGAATAGCGTGCCATGCTCGAGCTGACGCTGGTCTCGCTCCTCAACGGGGTGGTCTACGGGCTGCTCCTCTTCATGCTCTCGAGCGGGCTCACGCTCATCTGGAGCATGATGGGCGTGCTCAACTTCGCGCACGCGAGCGTCTTCATGCTCGGGGCGTACTTCTCCTACCAGATCGGCCGCTGGATCGGCTTCTGGCCGGCGCTCGTGATCGCGCCGATCCTCTGCGGGCTGATCGGCGCCGCCATCGAGCGCTACGGGCTGCGCCACGTGCACAAGGGCGGCCACGTCGCCGAGATCCTGTTCACGTTCGGGCTCGCGTACCTGATCGAAGAGTTCGTGACGATGATCTGGGGCCGGCATCCGCTCTCGAATCCGGTGCCGGAGGTCATCGACTTCTCGCTGTTCCAGATCTTCGGAACCGCGTTTCCCGCCTACAAAGGCCTGATGATGCTGATCTCGGTGGCGATGTTCGCGTTCCTGTGGCTCGCCCTGAAGAAGACCCGCATCGGGCTCGTCATCCAGGCGGCGCTCACGCACCCGAACATGGTGGCCGCGCTCGGGCACAACGTTCCGGCGGTGTTCGTGCTCGTGTTCGCGCTCGGCAGCGCCCTGGCGGGCCTCGCCGGCGTGATCGGCGGCTTCGCGTTCCTCACGCAGCCGTCGCTCGCGCACACCGTGGGCCCGATCGTGTTCGTGGTGGTGGTGCTCGGCGGGCTCGGGTCGCTGGCCGGCGCCTTCATCGCCTCCATGCTGATCGGCATCGTGCAGACGTTCGCGGTGGCGATCAACTACTCGCTGCTCGACTTGCTGCAGGCGCTCGAGGTGCGCGTCGACCCGACCTCGCCGCTGCGCGAGCTCTATTCGATCAAGGTGGCGCAGGCCGCGCCGATCCTGCCGTACCTGCTGCTCGTGATCATGCTGATCGTGCGGCCGCGGGGCCTGCTCGGGACGCGCGACGTATGAGCGGCGAGGCCACGGCGTTCTCCCTCGCGTCGACCGGCATCGGCAGCCGGCTGCTGCGCTACAAGTTCTGGCTCGCGGCGGCGGCGCTCCTCATCGTGCTGCCGCACGTGCCGGGTCTCGACGGCAGCTTCGGGCGCTCGCTCCTGAGCCAGATGGGCATCGCCGCGGTCTTCGCGCTCTCGTACAACCTGCTGCTCGGGCACACCGGGCTGCTCTCGTTCGGCCACGCGGTCTATTTCGGTCTCGGCGGCTACGTCGCGATCCACTTCATGAAGCTCGTCAATGCCGGGCTTCCGGTGCCGATCGTGGTGGTTCCGCTCGTCGGCGGCCTCGGCGGTCTGTTCTTCGCACTGCTCTTCGGCTCGGTCACGACCAAGAAGGGCGGAACGATCTTCGCGCTCATCACGCTCGGCATCGGCGAGCTGGTGTACGCCGCGTCCTTTCTGCTGCACGGCTTCTTCGGAGGCGAGGAGGGCATCACCGCGAACCGCATGCGGGCGCTGCCGATCTTCGGGCTCCGGTTCGGTCCGCAGATCCAGGTCTATTACCTGATCGCGTTCTGGACGTTCGTTTCGGCGGCGCTCCTGTACGCCTTCACGCGCACGCCGGTCGGCCGGATGTGCAACGCGGTGCGCGACAATCCCGAGCGCGCCAAATTCGTCGGGTACAACCCGCGCTACGTGCGCCTCGTGGCGTTCGTCGTCGCCGGGTTCTTCGCCGGCGTCGCCGGCGGCCTGCACGCGGTGAACTACGAGATCGTCGCGGCCGACGCCGTCGGGACGCTGCGATCGGGGACGGCGCTGATCATGGCCTATATCGGCGGCATCGGGCACTTCATCGGCCCGGTGCTCGGCGCCGTCGTCATCACCTGGCTGCAGGTGAACCTGAGCGATTTCACCCACGCGTGGCTGCTGTACCTGGGGCTCTTCTTCATGGCGACCATACTGTTCGCGCCGGGCGGCCTTTCGGGCCTCATCATGATGCACGCGCCGATCGTGCGCACGCGCGCGTTCCCGCGGGTGCTCGCCGGATACGCGGTCGCGCTCGTGCCC
>DATCLR010000090.1:0-18907 GCA_036563785.1 Burkholderiales bacterium
GCCCTGGGGCTCGGCTTCGAGGATCTCATCGAATCGTTGCGCGGCGACGAACAGATCCGGGCGCGACGCCGGAACGGGGACGAGACGCCGGCGCTGCCGGCGGAGGCGCAGGCGATCGCCGCGCGCGCCGTGCGGCTCGCGAGCGGAGAGCCGATTGCGCTCGGGGAGATCGCGCGCGTGTCGGTGGAGGCGTATCCGGAAGCGATGTCGTTACGGATCGGCGAGGCGCCGGCGCTGCAGGCCGTCGTGCGTGCGCGCTCGGGTCGGGAAGCGCAGGACGTGGCGGAGCGCGCGCGGGCGCATCTCGCCTGGCTGCGTGCCAACGACGTGGTGCCGGACGGGGTCGCCGTGCGCGTGCTGCACGACGAGCAGCAGGCGGCGCGCGCGTGGCGCAATCGCGCCGCCGGTCATCTGCTCTGGCTCTCCGCGGCGCTGCTCGGGCTGGGCGCCGCGCTCGCGGGCAGGCGCAGCCTGATCGTCGGTGCGCTCGCGATCGCCGTCTGGCTCCCGACGGCGCTCGGTGCGCTGTGGTGCCTGGGACTGGTGCTCGACGGGTCGGCGGCGGCCGGCATCGCGCTCGCGCTCGTTGCGGTCGCTGCGGCGAGCGTGCTGCGCGGCTCGCCGGCTGCGTGGGCGGCCGTGGCGGGGGCCGCATTGCTCTGCCTCGGCGCCGGGTGGGGGCTCCAGATCGGCGCGCGCGGCACCGCAGCCTTCGGCCTCGCGCTTGCCGCCGGCGCCGTGGTCCGCTGGCTGATGCTCCCGTGGGCGCGCTTCGAGCCGAACGCCGGGCGCCGCGCGAAGTCGCGGGCAGCCCGCGCGGCGGCGGCGCTGCTGCCGCTGCTCGCCGCTTGCGCGTCGGCGGTCTATGCGGCGCATGCGATCACGCAGGCGCCGGCACAGCAGGGCGAGTGGCGACTGCGGCTGCACGGCCAGGACGCGACGCGGCTCGCCGATATCGCGGACGCGATGCTGCCGGCGATTCACGCGATCGGCCATGTCGACGACGTCCGCACGTCGTACGCGCCCGAGGAGCAATGGCGGCTGCACGTCGATCCCGCACGGGTGGCCGACGCCGGGCTCACGATAGCGGAGGTGGGCCGAGCGTTCGCCGTCGCCACTACCGGGCTCGTGGTGGGGGAGGCGGCGAGCGCGGATGAGGTGCTGGCCCTGCGGCTGCAGCTCGCTGCCGAAGCGGCCGGCGATTCGTTCGAGCGTCTCCTGCTGCGCGGCGAACGCCCCCCGTACGCGGCGCTGTACTTGCGCGATGTCGGACTGGTCGAACGTGTCGAGGAACCGCGCGAGCAGCTGCGCGTGAACGGGCTTCCGGCAGTCGAGATCACCGCACGCTGGCGAAGCGCCGATACGTCCATTTGTCTTTCGGCGCTTTGCCGGCGGCTCGAGGTGCCGGCAGGCTATCGTGCCGAGTGTCGCATCGAGGAGAGGCCCGCGGGGGTGCAGGGAGCGGACGCGCCCTCGCGCGGGAGGGGCTGATCGACGCGACGGACCTCAGGCGTAAGCCCTGGCGAGGATTCCGGCGGCGACGAGCGCGGCGCCGAATGCCGGATGGGGCGAGCGCGGTGCTCTGAGCGGCACCCCGAGAGTGCGGGCGCGGATACGGGTCCAGGCCGGGTTCTGACTCCCGCTGCCGGTCGTCCAGACGGCACGCAGCGGCGGCGCGCCGAGCTCCGTCAGTACGGCATAGCCGTCGGCTTCGATGCGAGCCATGCCCTCGAGCATGCCCTGGAGGAACACGAGACTGTCACCCGGTAGCGGCTCGAGCTTCGGCGGCCGGTTCGGGTCGTTGACCGGAAAGCGCTCCCCGATGTCGATCAGCGGATAGTAGTTGAGCCCGGTCGGCGTGTCCGGATCGAGCAGCGGCGTCATCTCGCGCAGCTGCTCGGGCGTGAAGTACTGCGCGAGCACGTTGCCGCCGCTGTTCGAGGCGCCGCCCGCCAGCCAGTAGCGCCCCAGGCGGTGGCTGTAGGCGCCGTTCGCGGCCGACGCGATCGGCGTCTCGGCGAGCACTTTGAGCACGATCGTGCTGCCGAGAACGGTGACGCCGTGGCCGGGCTCCGAGGCGCCGGTCGCGAGGAACGCCGCGACGCCGTCGGTCGTGCCGGCCGCGACCTCGGTATCCGGCGGCAGCCCGAAGAGCTGCGCCGTCTCCGGGCTGATGCGCCCGAGCACGTCGCCCGGCGCGTGCACCTGCGGCAGGAGCCCGGTGGGGACGCGAAGCGCGCCGAACCAGTCCGGCCACGCCATCCGCACCGCGTCGTAGCCGAGCTTCAGGCAGTTGTGATAGTCGCTGTGCCCGTACTTGCCCATGAAGCGGCCCGCGATCCAGTCCGCGGGATGCAGCGCATGCGCGGCGCGGGCGTCGATCTTTCGCGCCTGCAGCCAGAGCAGCTTCGCGAGGCTGCTCCCCGCGCCGAACGCGGCGCTCTGGTCGCCCGCCGCTTCGGCGATGCGCGCCGCCTCGGTCTGGGCGCGCGCGTCGTTGTACATGAGGCCCGGCGTGACCGGCATTCCTGTCTTGTCCACTAGAACCAGGGTGCCCGAAGTGCCGGCGACGGCGATGCGGCGTATACGAGGCGTATCGATCTGTGCGAGGAGCCGCCGAAGGGCGGCTGCCGCCGCTTTCCACCAGTCGGCCGGGTCCTGCGTGACCTCGCCGTCCCGCCGGATCGGTGCCGGCAGCGGTGCTTCCGCGTGCCCGAGAATCTTTTCCGCCGCGTTGATCGCGAGCGCGCGGCAGCCGGTCGTCCCGAGATCGATACCGATATAGATGTCGCGCGGCGCGGCGGCCGGGGCGGGCGGGATCTCGGCGGCAGCCGCGGCGGCGGCCCCGCGGCCGCGGGGCAGCATACGGAAGCGTTCGGCCCGCGCGACGGGCGCGCGCGCTGTCGGTGTCGAATCGCCGGGCATCGCCCCCGCGGCCGGCGGCGCGGGGGCGGGATCGTCTTCGCCTTCTCGAGCTCCCGCCGCCGCGGCCGACGGCCGCGCCTCGCGGGCGCTCTGGCGGACGCGCGACAGCCCGCTGGGCGGCGGCGGGGGCGCGTTCCAGCCCGGTTTGCGGTGCTCGGCGGTCACCGTCGTGTACAGGCCGCCGCGGACGTTGAACTCCGCGCGCAGCCGGATGTAGCGCGGGTCGAGCGCGCGCACCAGGTCGTCCAGGATCGTGTTCGTGACTTTCTCGTGGAAGTGGCCTTCGTTGCGGAAGGACCAGAAGTAGAGCTTGAGCGACTTGAGCTCGACGCACAGCCGGTCGGGAACGTACTCGAGGTGCAGGGTGGCAAAATCGGGCTGCCCGGTCTTCGGGCACAAGCAGGTGAACTCGGGCGTTTCGATCTCGATCAGGTAATCCCGACCCGGCTCGGGATTGGGAAAGGTCTCGAGCGTCTTGCTGGGCGAACTGGGCATCGGCGGCGTTGGACGAAATGGTTCCGCCGCGATTGTATCACCTCGTTTCCGCGGGCCGCCGCGCGGCGCGCGCCGACAGGCGCCGGACGAGCGCGGCCGAGACCGGGAGAAGCGGGTGATATAATCGCGCGCGCCCGTCCGCGGCGCCGCTGCGCGCGTAGGAAAGCGCGGCGTCCTTGGATAGAATCGCGGCAACTCCAGCAGAGAGCACGCAGGCGTCCAGACCGATGCGGCTAAAAGCGATCCGGCTCGCCGGCTTCAAGTCCTTCGTCGACCCCACCACCATCCCCATCAACGGCAACCTGATCGGCATCGTCGGTCCCAACGGCTGCGGCAAGTCGAACATCATCGACGCCGTGCGCTGGGTGATGGGCGAGATGTCCGCGAAGCACCTGCGCGGCGACTCGATGGCGGACGTCATCTTCAACGGCTCGAACACGCGCAAGCCGGTGAGCAAGGCGTCGGTCGAGCTCGTGTTCGACAACAGCGCCGGACGCATCGGCGGCGAGTACGCGAAATACGCCGAGATCTCGATCCGCCGCGAAGCCGGACGCGACGGGCAGTCCGACTATTACCTCAACAAGACGCGCTGCCGCCGCAAGGACATCACCGATCTCTTTCTCGGCACCGGCCTCGGGCCGCGGGCGTACTCGATCATCGAGCAGGGCATGGTCACGCGCATCATCGAGGCGAAGCCGGAGGAGCTGCGCGGCTTCATCGAGGAAGCGGCCGGGATCTCCCGCTACAAGGAGCGCCGGCGCGAAACCGAGACGCGCATCCGGCACACCCAGGAGAACCTCGCGCGCGTCGAGGACATCCGCCGCGAGCTGGCGGCGCAGCTCGCGAAGCTCGACAAGCAGTCGAAGGCGGCGGCGAAGTACAAGGAGCTCAAGCAAGAGGAGCGCACGCTGCGCGCGCAGCTCCTCGCGCTGCGCTACCGCGAGCTCGACGCCAAGCTCGCGGCGCAGGACAGCGAGATTCGCAACCGCGAGACGGCGCTCGAAGCGGTGCTCGCGGCGCAGCGCGAGATCGAGGCGCGCATCGAGGAGCTGCGCAGCGCGCACGCGGAGGCCGTCGACCGCCAGAATGCGGTCCAAGCGGAGTACTACGCCGTCGGCAACGAGGTGTCGCGCCTGGAGCAGGCGATCGAGCACGCGCGCGAGACGCGCGAGCGGCTCGCCCGCGAGCAGGAGCAGCTGAACCGCACCTGGGCCGAGGCGCAGGCGCACCTCGACGCCGACCGGACGCGCATCGGCGAGCTCGAGCGCCGCGCGCAGGAGCTGGCGCCGCTGCGGGAGACGCACGCCGCCGCGCTCGAGGAAGCCGTCCGCGCATTGCGCGAAGCCGAGGCGGCGATGCAGGCCTGGCAGGAGGAATGGGAGGCCGAGAGCCGCGCCGCGGCGGCATCGCTGCAGACCCGCGAGGTCCAGAGCGCGCGCATTCGCCAGCTCGAGTCGCAGCTCGCGCAGCTCGAGGAGCGCCTCCAGCGCCTCGCGACCGAGGCCGAGACGATCGACGCCGAGCTCCGGTCGGCGGGGCTCGACACCGCGCGCGAGGCGGCGCGCGAGCTCGACGCCGCGTGCGCCGCGCTCGAAGCGGCGCTCGCGGAGATCGAGGCGCGGGCGCAGGAGATACGCGGCCGGCGCGACGCAGCCGACGACGAGCTCGCGGCGCTGCGCGGCGAGCAGCAGTCGGCGGAAGCGCGGCTCGCTAGCCTGAAGGAGCTGCAGGCGGCGGCCGAGGCGCGCCACGATACCGGCATCGTCGACTGGCTGCGCGCCCGCGGGCTCGCGCAGGCGCCGCGCCTCGCCAACCGCCTGCAGGTCGAGCCCGGGTGGGAGACCGCGGTGGAGCGCGTGCTCGGCGCGCGGCTCGCCGCCGTTTGCGCCGAGCGGCTCGAGGACGTCGCCGACGGCGTGATCGAGCTCGAGCCCGCGCACCTTACCGTGCTCGACCTCGCGGCGCCCCGCACGGAGACGGCTCCCGCCGCCGATTCGCTGCTCGCGAAAGTGCGGTCGGACATCGACCTCGCGCCGCTCCTCGCCGGCATCCGGACGGCGCCTTCGCTCGCCGAAGCGCTCGCGCGCCGCGGCGGGCTCGCGCCGCACGAGTCGATCGTCACGCCGGAAGGCGCCTGGGTGGGGCGCAACTGGCTGAGCCTCGAGAACGCCGCCGGGAGCGAACGCGGCTGGCTCGCGCGGGAGCGCGAGATCGAGTCGCTGACGCGCGAATGCGCCGAACGCGGACGCGCGATCGAGGCGCTCGCGGCGCGCATCGAGGCGATCGATGCCGAGATGGCGCAGGCCGAGGAGCGGCGCGCGGCGCTTACGCGCGAGCTCAACGAGCGCCAGCGCGAGCGCGCGGAGCGGCGCGAGCAGCTGGGCCAGGAGCAGGAGCGGCTCGCCCGCCTCGAGGCGCGCGGCGGGCAGATCGCGCGCGAGCGCGCCGAGGTCGAGGAGCAGATGGCCCGCACGCGGGCGGAAATCGAGGCCGCCGCGGCGTTGCTGCGCGAAGCCGGAGCCGCGGCCGGCGAGCACGAGGCGCGGCGCGCGGCGCTGCAGACGCGCCGCCAGGAGGTGCAGGAGCGGCTTGCCGAAGGGCGGGCGCGCGAGGCCGCTGCGCGCGAGCGCGCGCACGAGATCGAGATCGAGAGCCGGACGCTGCAGACGGCGCTCGAGTCGACGCGGGCGAGCATCGCGCGGCTCGAGGGGCAGCTCGGGACGCTGTGCGCGCGGCGCGAGGAGCTCGAGGAGCTGCTCGCCGGCAACGGGGATCCGGACGCCGAGCTCAAGCGCGAGCTGAACGCACAGCTCACCCGGCGGCTCGAGGTCGAGGAGCGGCTGACCGCGGCGCGCGCGGCGGCGAGCGAGATCGACGCCGAGCTCCGGCGCCAGGAGCAGGCGCGCGCCCAGCAGGAGCGCGAGGCGCAGGCGATACGCACCGCGCTCGAGGCGGAACGCGTGACGCGCCAGGAGCTCCTGGTGCGCCGCGACACCTTCGCGGATCAGGTGCGCGAGAGCGGGGCCGATCTCGCCCAGGTGCTCGCGGAAATGCCGCCCGAGGCGAACGAAGCGGAGTGGCAGGAAAGCCTCGAGCGCATCGCGAGCCGCATCGAGCGCCTCGGACCGATCAACCTGGTTGCGATCGAGGAGTTCGAGGAGCTGTCGAGCCGCAAGGGCTATCTCGACAAGCAGGCCGAGGACCTGACGCAGGCGCTCGCGACGCTGGAGGAGGCGATCCGCAAGATGGATCGCGAGACGCGCACCCGCTTCAAGGAAACCTTCGACAAGGTCAACGAGAACTTCCAGGCCTTCTTCCCGCGGCTGTTCGGCGGCGGCAGCGCGTACCTCGAGCTCACCGAGAACGATCTGCTCGAAGCCGGCGTCACCGTCATGGCGCGGCCGCCGGGCAAGCGCAACAGCACGATTCATCTGCTGTCCGGCGGCGAGAAGGCGCTCACCGCGGTGGCGCTGCTGTTCTCGATCTTCGAGCTCAATCCGGCGCCGTTCTGCCTGCTCGACGAGGTCGATGCACCGCTCGACGACGCGAACGTCGAGCGCTACAGCCAGACGCTCAAGAGCATGTCCGAGCGCACGCAGCTCCTGTATATCACGCACAACAAGCTCAGCATGGAGATCGCGGACGTGCTGCTCGGCGTCACGATGTCGGAGCCCGGCGTCTCGCGCCTCGTCGCGGTGGACGTGGAGCAGGCGCTGCAAATGGTCGCGCAGTGATGAGCCTGCAGCTCGCCCTGCTGCTGATCGGACTCGTCATCATCGCCATCGTGGCTCTCACGGCGTACGACAAGGGCCGTCTCGCGAAATCCATGCGCCGCGGCTTCCGGCTCGCGGAGCCCGAGCCCGCCGGCCTCAGTCGCCGCGAGCCGGTGGTGCCGCCGCCGGCGCCGCGGCCCGAGGAGGTGCCGGTGCTCGAGGGCGAGCGGAAGGTCCTCAGGGGCGACGTCGAAGTTCCGCTCGACGCTTCCCCTCCGCCCGCCCCGACGCATCCGCTCGCCGACGTGCTGAGCGATATCGAGGAGATCGCCAACCGTCCGCTCAATCTCAATCCGGGCTTCGATCCGCCCGGTACCGGCCCCGACGCGGCGCGCGAGCGCGGCGTGCACGTGGAGCCGGACGAAGCCATCGACTTCATCATCCATCTGCCCGGGCCCGGGCCGGTCAGCCGGCGCGCGGCCCTCGCCGTGTACAAGCAGAACGAATACAAGCTCGAGTATCCGCGCCAGCTCTACGGCCGCCGCTACCAGACGAGCTTCTGGTCGGTGGTGCAGCACGATTCGGAGGCGACGCAGTACAGCGATCTCAAGCTCGCGATCCAGCTGGTCGATCCCCGCGGTCCGATCAGCGAGAGCGAGCTGAACGCGTTCGTGCAGGTGAGCCTGAAGCTCGCCGACAGCCTGCACCGCGTAACGAAGCTCTCCATGCCGTTCGAGGCGGCGCTCGCACGCGCCAAGGAGCTGCAGGCGTTCTACGACGAGTACGACGTGATCGCCGGCGTGAACGTGCTGGCGGAGCCGCACGCGCCGTTCAAGGGAAGGGCGCTGCTCGCCGCGATGGAACGTCTCGGCATGCAGCTCGACGCGCGCAACATCTTCAACAAGCGCGCGGACGGGCGCGTGCTCTACAGCATCGCCAATCTCGCGAAACCCGGCACGTTCCCCGCCTCGGACTGGGACGACTTTCGCACCACGGGGCTTGCCGTCTACATGAGCGTCCCGGGCGCCAAGGATCCGGCGGCGGTCTTCGACCGCATGATCGAGACGGCGAAGGAGCTGACCCGCGCGCTCGGCGCGCGGCTCGCCGATCAGGACCAGCGGCCGCTCACGGACAAGGGCATCGCCGCGATCCGCGGACAGATACAGGCGATCGATGCCAAGATGCGCGCGTTCGGCATTCCGGCGGGCAGCGACACGGCGCGGCGGCTCTTCGCCGCGGACTAGCGGCCCGCCCCGGGCAACAAAGGGCGCGGCGGACGAGCCGGAGCGAGGGTCGGCTCATCTTCGCGCGGGGTGCGCCCGCGCCCGCCCGGCGCAGGCGGTGCGGCGGCCGGTCGGCGGCCCGCCGCCTCCTGCTCGGCGTCGCCGCTGCGGCCGCCGTCGCGTTATCCTCGTCGTCCTCTGCGGTGGAGAGCGCTTCATCCATGACCAAAGACCAGGCCGCGAAGCGGATCGCCGAGCTGCGCGCACTGCTCGACGAAGCCAACTACCGCTACTACGTGCTCGACCGGCCGACGATCTCGGACGCCGAGTACGACCGGCTGCTCCGGGAGCTGCGCATGCTCGAGGCGGAGCACCCCGACCTCGTCGCCCCCGACTCGCCGACGCAGCGCGTCGGCGCGCCGCCGGCGTCGGCGTTCGCGCCGGTGCGGCATTCGGTGCCCATGACGTCGATCGACAATGCTTTCACCGCCGACGACGTGCGCGACTGGGATGCGCGCGTGCGCAAGGGTCTCGGAACGGACGGCGAGGTGGTGTACACGGCCGAACCCAAGTTCGACGGCGTTTCGGTCAGCCTGCGCTACGAGCGCGGCGTGCTGGTGCAGGCGGGCACTCGCGGCGACGGCGAGACCGGAGAGGACGTGACCGCGAACGTGCGCACCATACGCACGGTGCCGCTTCGGCTGCACGGCAGCGGCTGGCCCGACGTGCTCGAAGTACGGGGCGAGGTGGTGATCCCGATCGCCGATTTCGAGCGGCTCAACGCCGAGCAGCTCGCGCGCGGCGAGAAGGTGTTCGCGAACCCGCGCAATGCGGCCGCGGGGAGCCTGCGCCAGCTCGATCCGAAGGTGACCGCGAAGCGGCCGCTGCGCTTCTTTCCCTGGGGGCTCGGCTATACCTCGACGCCGGTGGCCGGCGATTACGCGGCGGCCGTTGAGCGCCTGCGGGACTGGGGGTTTCGCACCAGCGAATACTTCCGCGTGGCGCGCGGCCCGGACCAGCTCCTCGCGTACTACGAGGAGGTGCTGCGCGACCGGGCGCAGCTGCCGTTCGAGATCGACGGCGTCGTCTACAAGGTGAACGACTTCGCGGCGCGGGAACGGCTCGGTTTCACGGCGCGGGCACCGCGCTGGGCGGTCGCGCACAAGCTGCCCGCGCGCGAGGAGTACACCGTGGTCGAGGACATCGAGGCCTCGGTCGGGCGCACCGGCGTGATCACGCCGGTCGCGGTGCTGCGGCCCGTGCAGGTGAGCGGCGTGACGGTGACGCACGCCACGCTCCACAACGAGGACGAGCTGAACCGCAAGGACGTCCGCATCGGCGACACCGTGATCGTGCGCCGTGCGGGGGACGTGATCCCGGAGATCGTCGGCGTCGTTCCGGAGAAGCGGCCGCCGGACGCGCGGCGCTGGCACATGCCGAAGAAGTGCCCGGTCTGCGGCTCGGACGTCGTGCGCGAGGAGGCGGCGGCGGCGCACCGCTGCATCGGCGGGCTCTACTGTCCGGCGCAGCGCATGGGGGCGATCCTGCACTTCGCCGGCCGCTCGGCGATGGACATCGAGGGCCTCGGCGAGAAGCTGGTCGAGCAGCTTGTCGCGCGGGGCCTGGTGCGCGACGTGGCGGACATCTACACGCTCAAGCGCGAGGATCTCGTGGCGCTCGAGCGCATGGGCGAGAAGTCGGCCGCGAACCTGCTCGAGCGCATCGAGCGCAGCAAGCGCACGACGCTCGGGCGCTTTCTCTACGCGCTCGGCATCCCGCAGGTCGGCGAAGCCACCGCCGAGCAGCTGGCCGAGCACTTCGGCGACCTCGATGCGCTCATGAACGCCGATCGCGACGCCCTCGACGCCGTGCCGAACATCGGCCCGAGCATGGCCGAGGACATACACGCGTTCTTCGAGGAGCGGCACAACCGCGACGTCATCGCGCGCCTGCGCGCGGCGGGCGTGCACTGGCCGCCGCCCGCGCCGCGCGCGTCCGCCGCCTCGCCGCTCGCCGGCAAGACGTTCGTCCTCACCGGCACGCTGTCGTCGCTCACGCGCGAGCAGGCGAAGCAGAAGCTCAAAGCGCTCGGCGCCACGGTGGCGGGGAGCGTTTCCAGGAAGACGGATTACGTCGTGGTCGGCACGGACCCGGGCTCCAAGGCCGACAAGGCGCGGGCGCTCGGCGTCAAGATGCTCGACGAAGCCGCGTTCCTCGAGCTGATCGGCGAGAACTGAAGCGCGCGGGACGCGCGGTATCGAGGAGTCGACATTCTGCAGGCGGCGCCGAGAAGCGCCTCGTTAAGCTTGCGGCCAAGACCACACCCGCGCCGCAAGTATCCGCGTCATGATCGCCTATCACCTGCGCCGCAGCTCGGAGGTGCCGCAGCTGCTGGTCGACGGCCTTTCCCGCGCCGCCGGCCGCCACTACCTCTTCGACCGCTGGGAGGACGTGCAGCTGCTGCTCAACGCGCTCGAGCGCGAAGGGCGCGGGGACGACAATCCGTACGTCGTCATGGTGCTCGATGTCGACGAGGACATGCTCGCGCGGGCGCCGGTCCCCGAGCGCAAGCTGCCGGCCCCGCTGCGCCCCGAGGACCTCGCGCGCCTGCAGGCGCGCTCGGCGTACCCGGAGGTGGACGTGAGCCCGCACCGCATCCGGGACGTGAAGAACGGTTTCGGCCACTCCGTGATGGGCCGCTACCGTCCGCGCCTGCGCGGCCGCGCCCCGGTCTGGCGCTTCCTCGCCTACGCGCGGCCGTACTGGCGCTACGTCGCGGCCGCGACCGCCGCCGGCTTCGTCAAGTTCCTCGCGCCGCTCGTGTTCCCGTGGATGCTCAAGGTGCTGCTCGACGACGTGGTGCTGAACCCGAACGTCGCGCCGGACGCGAAGGGTCGAACGATCCTCTACCTCGTCGGCGCGGTGCTCGCGGTCAACGTCGTCTGGATGATCGCCACCTACTACCGCAGCGTGTTCGCCGCCGTCGCCGGCCACCGCATGATGCGCGACCTGCGCGTCGCGCTGTTCAACCACGTGCAGCGGCTGTCGCACGCGTTCTTCACCCGGCACCAGACCGGGGCCATCGTCTCGCGCGTCGTGAACGACATCTCGCTGGCGCAGAACTTCGTCGGCTCCGCGCTCACCAACGTGTGGATGGATCTGATGCTCCTCGCGGCGCTGATCGTGATCCTGGCCGCGATCCATCCCATGCTGACGCTGGTGTCGCTGGTGCTGATGCCGGTGTACATCCTCGCGCTCAAGGCGATCGGCCCGCGCATCCGCCGGAGCAGCATGGAGGTGCAGCAGCGCCTGGAGGTGCTCTCCGGGGGCCTGCAGGAAAAGGTGGCGGGAGTGGCGATCGTCAAGGGCTTCGTGCGCGAGGCGGCGGAGGCGCAGCTCTTCGCCGAGCACGCCAACAAGCTGCTCAAGAAAGTGCTGTACGCCGTGCGCTACACGGCCGCGAACGAGGTCGTGGTCGGTTTCGTGGTGCACACCGCGCCGCTGCTCGTCGCCTGGTACGGCGTCTACCAGATCCTCGGCGGCCGCCTCACGGTCGGCGAGCTCACGCAGTTCCTCCTCTACCTCGGCATGTTCTATCACCCGCTGCAGCGGCTCGCCGACCTGAGCGTGGTGCTGAGCAACGCCCTCGCGGCGATCGATCGCATCTTCGAGTACTTCGACACGCAGCCGCATGTCGTCGAACGTCCGCACCCCGTGCGTATGGCGACGTGCGAGGGGCGTATCGTGTTCGAGAACGTGTGCTTCAGCTACGACGACGGGGTGCCGATTCTGCGGGACATCAGCTTCGCGATCGCCCCGGGCCAGACGGTCGCCTTCGTAGGGCCGAGCGGCGCGGGCAAGTCGACGCTGGCGAACCTGGTACCGCGCTTCTACGACCCGACCGCCGGGCGGATCCTGCTCGACGGCCGCGACCTGCGCGAGCTCGAGCTCGCTTCGCTGCGCTCGCACATCGGTATCGTCAATCAGGAGACGATCCTCTTCTCCGGCACGGTCTACGAGAACCTGCTGCTCGCGAAGCCCGACGCCACGCTCGACGAGATCCTGGCGGCGCTCGAGGCCGCGAACGCGCTCGACTTCGTGCGGCGGCTGCCGGAGGGTCTCTGGACCGAGATCGGCGAGCGGGGCGCGGTGCTGTCGGGCGGGCAGAAGCAGCGACTCGCGATCGCGCGCGCGTTCCTCAAGAATCCGCGCATCCTGATCCTGGACGAAGCGACCTCGGCGCTCGATTCGCGCTCTGAGCGCCGCATCCAGGAAGCGCTCGCGCGGCTGCTGCGCAACCGGACCGCCATCGTCATCGCGCATCGGCTGTCGACCGTGCTGCGCGCGGATCAGATCGTCGTGCTCGAGGCGGGGCGCGTGGTGGACGTCGGCCGTCACCTCGAGCTGCTCGCACGCGGCGGGCTCTACGCGCAGCTCTACCACGAGCAGTTCGGACACACCGACCTCGCCAAAGCGGGCTGAACAACCCGGGATGCGCCCGTGTCCCGGGGTTCTTTCCTGCCGGGCCCGGGAAAATCCTCATGACAGGCGCACGTCCGCCGGGTTAAAAGCTCGGGCTCACGCAAGGAGGTGTGACATGGCGGGCAGGAACCAGGGCGAGGGCGGCCGCGAATCCGCACGGCGCTACAACGAAGACCAGCGGAAGTTCGCGAAATCCGGCAAAGTGGAGCATGCCGCGCACGAGGCGAAGGCGGATCCCGAGGCGGAGCGCAAGGGCCGCGCGCGGGCGAAGGAGCTCGATCCGGCGGTGCACCGCGACTACACGAAGCCGGAGAAGTAGGGAGTCCGGCCGGGGCTGCGGGCCGGCTCCGGTCTGCGGGTTCCGATCCGTAGAGATCGGATCGCTTCATCTCCTGGCGCCGTGCCCTACGGTGCGTTGCACAGCGCCTTCAGCGGCGCGACACGCTTGTCAGCCCCGTCCGGTGTCTTCATGATCTGCTTCGCCAGCAGAACCGGAGAACACGAATGACCAAGAAGTTCAGGGCGATGGTCGTCAGCGAGGCCGAAGGCAAGTACGTGCGCCGCATCGAGGAGCGCAGCACCGACGACTTGCCGGCCGGAGAGGTGCTGATCCGGGTCCACTATTCGTCGCTCAATTACAAGGATGCGCTGTCCGCCACCGGCAACCGCGGGGTGACGCGCCGGTACCCGCATACGCCCGGCATCGACGCGGCCGGAATCGTCGAGGAGAGCAGCGCGGCCGAGATCGCGGTCGGCAGCCAGGTGATCTGCACCAGCTACGACCTCGGCATGAACACGGCCGGCGGCTTCGGCCAGTACATTCGGGTGCCGGCCGCCTGGGTGGTGCCGCTGCCCGACGGGCTGACCCTGCGCGAAAGCATGATCTACGGAACCGCCGGGCTCACGGCGGCGCTCTGTCTGCACCGCCTGCAGCAGGCGGGCATCGCCCCGGACCAGGGCGACGTGGTCGTGACCGGAGCGACGGGTGGTGTCGGCAGCATCGCCGTGGGTCTGCTCGCGCGCGCCGGATACCGCGTCGTCGCGGCCACCGGCAAGACCCAGGAGCGCGAGTTCCTGGAGAAGCTCGGCGCGGTCGAGATAGTCGGCCGCGATGCGGTCGACGACACGAGCGGCAAGCCGCTGCTGTCGCCCCGCTGGGCCGCGGCGGTCGATACCGTCGGCGGCAACATCCTGTCGACGCTGCTGCGTTCGCTCAAGCCGGCCGGCGCCGTCGCCTGCTGCGGGCTCGTCGCGTCGCCCGAGCTCCACACCAACGTCTATCCCTTCATCCTCCGCAACGTGAGCCTGCTCGGCGTCGACTCCGTCACCGTGCCGAGCATGGCGCTGCGCCGCGCCATGTGGTCCAAGCTGGCGACGGAATGGAAGCTGCCGACGCTGGATACGATCGCGCGCGAAGTGCCGCTCGAGCGCCTGGATCCGGAGATCGATCGCATCCTGCAGGGCGCCCAGAAGGGGCGCGTCGTGGTGAATCTGCTCTAAGGAGATTGCGGGGGTCGTGGGAGATTGCGGGGGTCGTGCGGGCGAGCGCGTTCGCGCCCGCCCGCCGCCCGCGCAAAACGTCAGCGCTCGGCGGCCGCCTGGCGGGGGAGCGCACGCTCCTCGAGGAGCGCCATGCCGGCGACCTGGCCGTCGATCACGCGGCCCTTGAACCGCTGCGTCACGGCACGGCCGTCAATCGTGCGCTCGACGCTGAAGCTGATCTCGTCGATTCCGACGCGCCCGTCGCTGATGGGATAGGTGGTGCCGTCGATCGTGACGGTCCCTTCGATGCGCTGCGCGTCCTGCGTTATCTCCAGACGATGCGTCTCGGTGCGCCCGTCGGACCGCGCGATGCGGTATTCCCAGCGGCCCGCCGTGCGCGCCGGGATGTGCCAGAGATAGAGCGTCGAGCCGTTCACCGTGACGGTCTTCTCCGGCTCCCAGTCGCCCATGCTGAAGCTGTGCGACACGACCGGCGTGCCCGGGCGCAGCTCCTTGAGGAGCTTCGGACGGAGCTTCAGGTTGACGTCGGGAAGCAGGTACAGCGTGACGGCCGTCGCCGGACGCAGGTCGACCTGGAACAGATCGCCCTCGATGAACTTCACCTTGTCCTCGACGCCC
The DNA here is from genome assembly GCA_036563785.1 of Burkholderiales bacterium. Classification (GTDB taxonomy): domain Bacteria; phylum Pseudomonadota; class Gammaproteobacteria; order Acidiferrobacterales; family Sulfurifustaceae; genus JACQFZ01. Next base: position 14,960 of record DATCLR010000090.1, read on the forward strand.
GCGGCGCGCGCGTTCTCGCGCCCTTCGGCGATCCGTTCCGGGTCGATGTCGACGCCCACGCCGCGCGCGCCGTACTTCTTGGCGGCCGTGATCACGATGCGCCCGTCGCCGGAGCCGAGATCGTAGACGACGTCGTTCTTGTCGATCTCGGCGAGCTCGAGCATCGCCTCCACGACGGGTTGAGGCGTCGGTACGAACGGAACGTCGCGGGCGAATGCGGGCGCCGCCGCGACCATCGCGGCGGCGAGGAGCCCCGCGGCAAATCGCCATTTCAGTTGATAGCGCATGGTCACCTCCTGAATGTCGCTGGCTTCCGATCCATGAAAAAGAGCAGCGGCACGCCGCAGCCGAGTATAGCGACGCCGAGCAGCGCGCCGAAACCCGTGTAGGCGAGGCTCGAATAGAGCATGTAGGCGCAGGTCGCGATGAACACGAGCGGCGTGAGCGGATAGAGAGGCACCCGGAACGGCCGCGGGCGCGACGGATCGCGGCGGCGCAGAACCACCAGGGACGCCGCGCTCAACAGGAAGAACAGCCAGAACACCGGCGACACGTATTCCACCATGGTCTGGAACCCGGAACGCGACAGGGCACCGACCAGCACGAGCAGGAGCGTGACGGCGCCCTGCACGAGCAGCGCCGCCGTCGGCGTGTTGGTCTCGTCGTTCCATCGGCCGAGGAAGCGGAACAGCCGGAAATCGTGCGCGAGCGCGAAGTTCGTGCGCGCGCCGGTCAGGATGCTGACGTTGATCGAAGTGAGGGCCGCAATCGCGATCAGCGCCGCGACGAAACGGGCGCCGGTCTCGCCGAGCACGAGGCGCATCGCGTCGGCTGTCACGACTTCGCTCTGCCGCATGCCTTCCAGTCCGAGCACGTTCAGGTACGCGAAGTTCACGAGCAGGTAGATGCAGGCGATCGCGCCGAGCGAGCCGACGAGCACGCGCGCCATGCCGCCGCGCGCGTCGCGCAGCTCCGCGGAGATGTACGCCGCCTCGTTCCAGCCGCCGTACGTGAGCAGCACGAACACCATCGCGAGGCCGAAGGCGGGCTCGAAGCCGTCCGTCGGCGGGAGCGAGGAACGGGGTGCGCCGTCGTAGAGCAGCCCGGCGACGGCCACGAAGAGCAGCCCGAGCAAGATGGCGGCAATGGCGAATGTGTGCACGCGCGTGCTGATGCGCAGCCCCGCCAGATTGAGCGCGGTCAATGCGACGACGGTGGCGCCCGCGTAGAGGGCGGGTCCGGCCGGCCCGAGCGGCAGGAGCTCCGCCGCGTAGTCGCCGAAGACGAACGCGAGCAGCGCGATCGAGCCGGTCTGCAGGACCGTGAGCCGCGACCAGGCGAAGAGGAACGCCGCGCTCCGCCCGTACGCCCGGGTGAGGAAGTGATACTCGCCGCCCGTATGAGGATAGGCGCTCGCGAGCTCGCCGTAGCAGAGCGCCCCGGCGATCGAGACCAGGCCCCCGAGCAGCCAGGCGAGGAGGAGCATACCTTCGCCGGTGGTGTTCGCGGCAATGATCGAGGGCGCCTTGAAGATACCGGCGCCGACGACGATACCGATGATGATGGCGGCGGCGTCGCGGCCCGTCAGCACCCGGCGCGGCGCACCGGTCCACGGAGCGGGTTCCGGGGAGGGGAAGTGGCGCGCGGCGTCCGCGCGCGATTCGGCATCCAAGGCTCGCAACTCCTGCTATCGTTGTTCTCGCTCTTGCGCCCCCATGCACCCTCCATGGCGCACTCCCCGAGCGCGCGACGCTACCACAGCCGGCGCCGGGGATGAAATAATTACATTACCTTAACCGGCCGCAGGATCGCGATGGGTACAGAGGACGACAACCGGCGCCGGCTGGCACAGCTGGTGCGCGACGCGTGCATTCAGGCGGCGCGCGACGGTTACGAGCGGGCCGCAATGAGCGGTTTGTGCGAGGAGGGCGCGCTCGAGGCCGCGCTCAGCGCGATCCACATGCTCGATCTCGACGAGGTGCTGCGCCGGGCGGAGGGCTCGAGACCGCAGGGAGAGTAGGGACTGTGCTAAGTTTGAGGTGCGAACGTTCGCACCGCTCCCCGCTCACATGCCCGGCATCGTTACCATCACCGCGCTCGCGCTCACGGGTCTCGGGCTGCTCGCCCTCATCGCCGCCGCCTCGGCATTGCGCCGCGGCCGGCTCGTCCGTTTCGGCACGCGCCTCGCGTTGAGCGCGCTGCTGCTCTCGGCGGCGGCGCTGTTCGGCATTGTCGTCATCGGCACCGCCGGCTACCGCGCGCTCACCCACGAAGCGGTCGCCGCTATCGTCGAAACGCGTCCGCTCGGCCCGCAGCGCTTCGAGGCCCGCTTTCGTTTCCCGGACGGGCGCGTCGCGAGCTACACGCTCGCCGGCGACGAGCTCTACGTCGACGCGCACATTCTCAAGTGGAAGCCGATCGCGAATCTGATCGGCCTGCATACCGCTTACGAGCTCGATCGGGTTGCCGGCCGCTATCGCGCCCTGGGCGACGAGCAGCGCGCGCCGCGGACCGTGCACGGCCTCGGCGCCGACCGGCCCATCGATCTCTTCGAGCTGCGGCAGCGCTACGCCGTGCTCGCGCCGCTCCTCGACGCCGAATACGGCTCGGCGACGTTCGTGCCCGTCGAGGAGCCCGCGACGCTGGAGCTGCGCGTGTCGACCAGCGGTCTGCTGCTGCGGCGCGTGAACGGCTACTGAACCGGCGGGTCCAGCAGCTCGAAGTACAGGAGCAGCGTGCGCTGCAGGAAGAAGTCGTTGTCGTCGCTCACCAGGAAGAAGCGATTGCCGCGGTGGCGCGCAATGCCTTCGAAGTTGTCGATCTGGTAGCCCTGCGACGACCGGAGCGAGAAGAGCAGCTCCGGGCGCAGCGCCGGTATGCCTTCCTCGTCGACGAGTCGCACCCGCTTGAGCGTGGTGTGCGCGCGCCAGAAGAGCGCACCGAAGTTTCCTTCGAGCACCAGCACTTCACCACCGCCGAGGCACTCGATGTCGACGATGCGGTCCTGCGTATCCATCGGGTAGTGCCAGGCCCTTCCGGCGAGGCTGAAGATGCGCGCGGTCGTTCCTTTTAGCGGCTTCTCCGGCGCCGTGAGCACGCCGAAGCGGTCGTCGTAGCACACGCTCTCGAGCATGCGGTTCGCGCCGGCGTACCGGTCGCGATCGGCGAGCTCGGGCGGGAGCCGGTACTCTCCGAGAACGCGGCCGTCCGGCCGGTAACGCAGGATCCGGGGATGGCGCTCGAAGCTCACCAGCAGCTCGGTGTCGCCCCGGCGGCCGTTGTCGGCGTGCAAGACGGCTAGACCTTCCGGGTCGAGACGGCGGTCGCGCGACGACGTTTCCGTCGCAGGCTCGCGCAGCGGCACGATCCGTACGAGCTCGACATCGCGCAGCACGCCGTCGCGAAGAACCGGCCGCAAGTGCACGAGGGCGCCCTTGTCCGAGAGGGCGTAGAGCAGCTGCTCGTCCTCGTCCCACGCGAGGCCCGAAAGCTGCGAGACGCGCATGCCGCCGCTGCTGCCGCTTCGCAGCACCAGCATCCCGAGAAAGCGCAGGCGGCCCGCCTGTGCACCGACGGGAAGGTTTTCCGCGAGGGGTGCCGGCTCGGTCTCGAGCGCGCGCTGCGGCTGGGCCGCCCGCGGCAGGATGGGAGCCAAGAGCAGCAGCGCGAGGAGGGCGGCGCGCCGGCCGAACCGGAGTCGCACGGGCGAGGCTCGGCGGGGTTTGCCCATCCCTCCCTGCTATTCGTTCTTGATCTCGATCTTGGCGTTCGCCCGCAGGTCCTTCACGATTCTCTCGATCCGTTCGGCCTGCAGCTTGCGCTGGAAGTTCGTCCGGGTCTGCGGATCGGCCATGAACTCCTCGAAAGTCGGGATCTTCGCCGGCCGCGTGTCGTCCACCCGGATGACGTGCCATCCGAACTCCGACTGCACCGGCTCGGGGGAGATGG
>DATCLR010000093.1:0-6939 GCA_036563785.1 Burkholderiales bacterium
CTCCTTGGCGAGCTCGACGATCGCGTTGTACACGAGATCGCCCCAGCCGTCGTTGAATCCGAGGTAGCCGACGCGCTTCACGCCGTTCGCTTTCATGTGCTTCACCACCGCGGCCATCATGGTCTTGGTCGGCTGCGGCACCGTGTAGACCCAGGGGTTCTTCATGGCCGCCGGCGCCACCGGCGAGAGCGTGATCTGCGGAACTTTGAGCTCGGCCGCTACTTCCGCGATCGCGGTCGACGAAGGCGCCACGGTCGAGCCCATCAGCACGTCGACCTTCTCCTCGGTGATGAGCTTGCGCGCGTTGCGCACCGCCGCCGTCGGGTCCGTGGCGTCGTCCAGCAGGACGAAGCGCGCCTTCTGCCCGCCCAGGGTGTCGGGCAGGATCTCGAACCCGGTCCGCGTCGGCACGCCGATGGCGGCGCCCGGGCCGGTGGCGCTAACGATCACGCCGACCGTGACGTCCGCCCTGGCACCGAAGGCGACGGCGGCGAGCGCCACGGCAAGAACGAGTTTCTTCATTTATTTCTCTCCTCCACTTGATCAGCAACGCCGGGCCGCGGAGCGGCCGCACCGGTATGATATCCCCCGCTCCGCCCGCTGGCATCCCCGCGCGGCGCGCTCAGGGCGCACGCTCGAGGAACATCGCGTCGCCGTAGCTGTAGAAGCGGTAACGCTGCGCCACGGCATGGCGATAGGCGGCGAGCACGCGCTCTGTGCCTCCGAAGGCGCACACGAGCATGAGGAGCGACGATTCGGGCAGGTGGAAGTTGGTGACCAGCGCGTCGACCACGCGGAAGCGGTATCCCGGATATATAAAGATATCGGTGTCGCCGGCGAACGGCGCGAGCGCGCCGTTCTGCGCGGCCGCCTCCAGAGCGCGCACCACGGTGGTCCCGACCGCGACCACGCGCCGCCCCGCCTCGCGCGCCCGGTCGATCGCCGCGCACGCCGCCGCGCCCACCTCGACGCGCTCGGCGTGCAGCCGTACCCGCTCCAGCTCCTCTTCGCGCAGCGGCTGGAACGTGCCCGCGCCCACGTGCAGCGTCACGAACGCCCGCTCCACCCCCATGGCCTCGAGGCGCGCGAGCAGCGCCGCGTCGAAGTGCAGCCCCGCGGTCGGCGCGGCCACCGCGCCGGGCACGCGCGCGTAGACGGTCTGGTAGCGCTCGCGGTCGCGCGGGGTATCGGGGCGCCCGATATAAGGCGGCAGCGGCACGTGCCCGAAACGCTCGAGCGCCTGCAGCAGCGGCGTCTCGGTCTCGAAGCGCAGCGCGTAGAGCGCGCCGACGCGCTCCTCGACGAGCGCGCGCAAGCCGCCGTCGAATGCGAGCACCTGCCCGGCGCGCGGGGGCTTCGAGGCGCGCACATGCACAAGGGCCCGGCGCTCGTCGAGCAGCCGCTCGATCAGCGCCTCGATGCGCCCGCCCGTCGGCTTGGTGCCGTAGAGCCGCGCGGGGATGACGCGCGTGTCGTTCATGACCAGGAGATCGCCCGCGCGGAGCAGCTGCGGGAGGTCGGCGAAGCGCATGTCCCGGAGATCCCCGGGCGCGCGTCCGAGCCCGAGCAGGCGCGCGGCCGTACGCTCCTCGGCCGGATACTGGGCGATCAGCTCCGGCGGCAGCTCGTAGCGGAAGTCGGACTTGCGCATGCGGTGCAGGTTAGCAGATGCACGGAGCCGGGACCCAAATGTTCATGCTGCACCGAACTCGCTATACTCGCTGCCCGTCGGGCGGTCACTGCGGTTCGCGGTGCTCCGCCTTTCATTTAACCTCCCTGCGCTGCGATACACATGAACGGTACGCGCTATACGCTCGAGGTCCAACCCGTCCTGCCCGAGCCTCTCAAGCGGCTCGCCGAGCTCGCCAACGATCTGCTCTACAGCTGGGACCGCTCCGTGCGCGGGCTCTTCTATCGTCTGGACCCCGAGCTCTGGGAGGCGTCGCGCCACAATCCGAAGGTGTTCCTGCGCCGCGTCGCGCAGGAGCGCCTCGAGCGCGCGGTCGAGGACCGGGTCTATATGGACGAGTACGACCGGGTGCTGGCGGCGTACGACAACTACCACGAGACGCCGCGCAAGACCGCCTACGAGGGACTGCTCGATCCGAACGAGGACCTGATCGCGTACTTCTGCGCCGAGTTCGGGTTTCACGAGAGCGTCCAGCTCTACTCCGGCGGGCTCGGCATCCTGGCCGGCGACTACTGCAAGGCGGCGAGCGATCTCGCCATTCCGTTCGTCGCCGTCGGTATGCTCTACCGCCAGGGCTACTTCACCCAGACGATCGACGGTCAGGGCAACCAGGTGGCCCATTACGTGCCGACCAGCTTCGCCGATCTGCCGATCGAGCCGGCGCGCGACGGCAGCGGCCGCGAAGTGCACGTGCACGTCGAGCTGCCCGGCCGCCGGGTGGCGCTCAAGGTGTGGCGCGCGAAGGCGGGACGCATAGCGGTTTACCTGCTCGACAGCGATCTGCCGGAAAACGCCGAAGCCGACCGGCGCATCACCTACCAGCTCTACGGCGGCGACATCAATACGCGCATCCAGCAGGAGATCGTGCTCGGCATCGGCGGCGTGCGCGCGCTGCGCGCGATCGGGCTCGAGCCCACCGTGTGGCACATCAACGAAGGCCACGCGGCGTTCCTCATCCTCGAGCGCTGCCGCGAGCTGGTCGCCGAGGGACTCGATTTCGACAGCGCGCTCGAGGCCGCGGCCGCGAACACGGTCTTCACCACGCACACCCCCGTACCGGCGGGTCACGACATCTTCGATCATCAGCTGATGCAGAGCTATTTCGGCGACTTCGTCAGAGAGCTCGGCATCGCCATGGAGAAGTTCCTCGCGCTGGGCGCGGCGCCCGACAACCCCGGCGGCTTCAACCAGACGGCGCTCGCGCTGCGCGGCTCCCGCTTCCGCAACGGCGTCTCGCGCATCCACGGCGGCGTCGCGGCGCGCATGTCGGCCTACGTGTGGCCGCAGATCGCGCCCGAGGAGAACCCGGTCGGCTACGTCACCAACGGCGTGCACCTGCCGACCTTCCTCGCGCGCGAGTGGACGGCGCTCTTCGACCTGCGCTTCGCGAGCGCCTGGCGCAGCGAGCTGCTGAACGAGGACTACTGGGAGCGCATCGACACGCTCTCCGACCGCACCTACTGGAGCCTGCGGCAGGTGCTCAAGACGGAGATGCTCGAGGAAGTGCGCCGGCGCGCGATCCTGCAGTACCGGCGCAACGGCTACAGCGAGTCGCTGATCGAGCGGCTGACGGCGAACCTGAAGCCGACGGCGGTCGACACCCTCGTCATCGGCTTCGCCCGCCGCTTCGCCACGTACAAGCGGGCGACGCTGATCTTCGCCGACCCCGAGCGCCTGGCGCGGATCCTCTGCGACCCGGCGCGCCCCGCCGTGCTCATCTTCGCCGGCAAGGCGCACCCGCACGACGTGCCGGCGCAGCACCTCATCAAGCAGATCCACGACTATTCGCTGCGCCCCGAGTTCCAGGGACACATCATCCTGCTCGAAGGCTACGATCTGGCGCTCGCGCGCAAGCTCGTAACCGGCGTGGACGTATGGCTGAACAACCCGGAGTATCCGCTCGAGGCGAGCGGCACCTCCGGCCAGAAGGCCGGTATGAACGGCGTCATCAATCTGTCGGTGCTCGACGGCTGGTGGGCCGAGGGCTACAACGGCAAGAACGGCTGGGCGATCACGCCGCACGGTCCCGGGTACGACCCGAACTATCGCTACCGCGAGGAAGGCCAGGAGCTGCTCGACACGCTCGAGAAGCAGGTGATTCCGCTCTACTACTCGCGCAACGGCCACGGGTACTCGGACGGCTGGGTGCGGATGTCGAAGGAATCGATGAAGTCTCTGATCCCGCGCTTCAACGCCGAGCGCATGGTCATGGACTACGTGCGCAAGTACTACACCTACGCGCGGCGCCAGCGCCTGGTGATGTCCGGCAACAACTACGCGCGCGCACGCGAAGTCGCCGCGTGGCGCCGCAAGGTCGACGAAGCCTGGCCGCGCGTGCGCCTGCGCCGCCTGGACGAGCCGCGGCAGGAGATCCGCGCGGGCGAGTCGATGACGATCCGGGTCGCCGCGTTCCTCGACAGCCTCGAGCCCGAGGACGTGCTGGTCGAGTGCCTGATCGGAACCGAATCCGAGAGCGGCGAGTTCATCCGCCGCGAGACGCTGGTGTTCACCGCCGGCGAGCACGATCCTTCCACCGGCGAAGTCGAGTTCCGCCTCGAGCTGCAGCCGCGCCTCGCGGGACTGCAGTACTACCGCATTCGCATGGCGCCCTTCCACCCGTGCCTGAGCCACCGCTTCGAGGCCGGGTACATGCTCTGGCTGTAGGCCCGGTCGCCGCGGCGCGCGGGCGCACCTCATGAGCCGGCCGGCGGCGTGCGCCCGTAGAGCTCGACGAGGCGTCTCGTGCGCGCCGCCAGATCCTCCGGCACGTCGCGCCACTCGAACTTCCACGCCCAGTTGCCGCGGTCGGTCCCCGGCCGGTTCATGCGATGCCCGGCGCCGAGACCGAGAAGGTCCTGCATCGGCACGACGGCCCACCGCCCCACGGACATGAGCGCGGCGCGAATGAGCGCCCACGGCATCGGCTCGTCGCTTCCGAGATACTCGCGCACGCGCCGCCGCTGCTCGTCGTTCAGGCTCTCGTACCAGCCGAGCGTGGTGTCGTTGTCGTGCGTCCCCGTGTAGACCACCCGGTTCGCCGCGATATTGTGCGGAAGGTACGGATTGTCGGCTCCGCCCTCGAACGCGAACTGCAGCACCGCCATTCCCGGAAGCGCGTACCGGTCGCGCAGCGCCTCGACCTCGGGCGTGATCACGCCCAGGTCCTCGGCGACCAGCGGCAGCCGGCCGAAATCCTCGAGCAGCGCATCGAACAGCGCGCCGCCCGGCGTCTTCACCCATCGTCCGTTCACGGCGGTACGCTCTTCCGCCGGAATCTCCCAGCAGGCCTCGAAGCCGCGGAAATGATCCACGCGCACCAGATCGAAGCGCGAGAGCTCGGTCGCGACCCGCGCCTTCCACCACGCGAAGCCGTGCGCGCGCATGCAGTCCCAGTCGTAGAGCGGATTACCCCAGCGCTGCCCTTCCTTCGAGAAGTAGTCGGGCGGAACGCCCGCGACGACGCGCGGCTGCCCCGCGTCGTCGAGCTTGAAGCGTTCGGGGTACGCCCATACCTCGGCGCTGTCGTGCGCGACGAAGATCGGCATGTCGCCGAAGAGCAGAATGCCGCGCCGCTGCGCCTGCGCGCGCAGCTCCTGCCATTGCGTGACGGCGGCATACTGCTCGAAGCGCAGCTCGTCGAGGCGCTGCGCGAAGCGCCTCGACGCGTCGGCGAGGGCACGCGGCTCGCGCCGGCGAAGCTCGGGCGGCCATTCCCACCACGGCCGTTCGCCGTGCGCTTCGCGCAGCGCACAGAAGAGCACGTAGTTCTCGAGCCAGTCGCGGTGCTCCTCGCAAAAGCGCCCAAAGGCCGCGCGCTCCTCCGGTCCGCCGTACGCCTGCATGCCGCGATACGCCTCGCGCAGGGCCTCGCGCCGCGCCGCCGCGTTTCCCGCCGGCGGCGCCTGTCGCAGCCAGCCCTTCGCCTGCAGGCGCTCCAAGCTGATGAGCTCGGTGTTGATCGCGTGCACCGACAGACAGTGATAGGGGGAGCGGTCCGCGTGCGTCGGACCGAGCGGCAGCGTCTGCCAGACGCTCAGGCCAGCGTGGCACATGAAGTCGAGGAAGTACTCCGCGTCCGGCCCGAGGTCGCCGCCGGGCAGCGACGTCGGATGCAGCAGCACGCCGGCGCGGCGGGCATCGAGAATCGCGCTCATGATTGAGGAACCGTCCTCACGATGTCGCATGCGACAACGGTAAGGCCGAACGCACCGCGTCGCCAGAGGAGAATCATCGATACCGTGGATTCGGAGTGCGCCATGAGCGTCGCCCGCGCGCGTCGGCCCGGCGGCGATACGGCACCCCTGTCGCGTGGAACTCTGCGCCGAACGACTCGGTCGCCGCGCGCCGATCGAGGACGGAAGTCGTCAGGACGCAGCGTGCGGGTACGACGCCGGCGGAAGCGCGTCAACCCGCATGAAGCGGCTGCTGGCCGAGCATCTCCGGCGTGACGAGCACGACGCCCTGCGGGGTGACGTGGAAGCGCTTGGCGTCCTCCTCGATCGACTCGCCGACCACGGTGCCGGGCGGCAGACGGCAGCCCTGATCGATCACCGCGCGGCGCACGCGGCAGTCGCGCTCGATCACGACGTCGGGAAGCACCACGGAGTCGCTCACCGACGCGTGCGAATCGACGCGCACGTTCGAGAACAGCACCGAATGCCGCACCACGGCGCCGCACACGATGCAGCCGCCGGAGACCATGGAGTTCACCGCCATGCCGAGGCGATCCTCCTGGTCGTAGATGAACTTCGCGGGCGGCAGCTGCTCCTGGTACGTCCAGATCGGCCACTCGTTGTCGTACAGGTTGAGCTCCGGCACCGCGTCGGCGAGCTCGAGGTTCGCCCGCCAGAACGCATCGACGGTGCCCACGTCGCGCCAGTAGGCGCGCCGACCGGTCGTGGGGTCGACGAAGCGGTAGGCGAACACGCGCGAGTCCCGGATCGCCGCCGGGATGATGTCCTTCGCGAAGTCGCGCGAGGAATTCGGCGTCTCGGCGTCCCGCTTCAGCCGGTCGAACAGGTACTGCGTGTTGAACACGTAGATGCCCATCGACGCGAGTGCCATGTCGTCGCTGCCCGGCATCGGCCGCGGATTCTCGGGCTTCTCGACGAAATCGACGATGCGGCTCTCGTCGTCCACCGTGACGATGCCGAAGTCGCGCCCTTCGCTCACCGGCACCTCGATGCAGCCCACGGTGATGTCCGCGTGCCGTTCCACGTGGCGCGCGAGCATCGGACCGTAGTCCATCT